>CP129018.1:3600000-3874025 GCA_020524525.2 Bacillus tianshenii
CTGGAAGGTTAAGAGGAGGGGTTATCCTCACGGAGAAGCTCTGAATCGAAGCCCCAGTAAACGGCGGCCGTAACTATAACGGTCCTAAGGTAGCGAAATTCCTTGTCGGGTAAGTTCCGACCCGCACGAAAGGTGCAACGACTTGGGCACTGTGTCTCAACCAGAGACCCGGTGAAATTATACTATGCGTGAAGATGCGCATTACCCGCGACAGGACGGAAAGACCCCGTGGAGCTTTACTGCAGCCTGATATTGAATTTTGGTACAGCTTGTACAGGATAGGCAGGAGCCTTGGAAGCGTGAGCGCCAGCTTACGTGGAGGCGCTGGTGGGATACTGCCCTTGCTGTATTGAAATTCTAACCCTGAGCCGTTATCCGGCTCGGAGACAGTGTCAGGTAGGCAGTTTGACTGGGGCGGTCGCCTCCCAAAAGGTAACGGAGGCGCCCAAAGGTTCCCTCAGAATGGTTGGAAATCATTCGCAGAGTGTAAAGGCACAAGGGAGCTTGACTGCGAGACCTACAAGTCGAGCAGGGACGAAAGTCGGGCTTAGTGATCCGGTGGTTCCGCATGGAAGGGCCATCGCTCAACGGATAAAAGCTACCCCGGGGATAACAGGCTTATCTCCCCAAGAGTCCACATCGACGGGGGGGTTTGGCACCTCGATGTCGGCTCATCGCATCCTGGGGCTGTAGTCGGTCCCAAGGGTTGGGCTGTTCGCCCATTAAAGCGGTACGCGAGCTGGGTTCAGAACGTCGTGAGACAGTTCGGTCCCTATCCGTCGTGGGCGCAGGAAATTTGAGAGGAGCTGTCCTTAGTACGAGAGGACCGGGATGGACACACCGCTGGTGTACCAGTTGTTCCGCCAGGAGCATCGCTGGGTAGCTACGTGTGGACGGGATAAGTGCTGAAAGCATCTAAGCATGAAGCCCCCCTCAAGATGAGATTTCCCATAGCGTCAAGCTAGTAAGATCCCTCAGAGATGATGAGGTAGATAGGTTCGGGGTGGAAGCGTGGCGACACGTGCAGCTGACGAATACTAATCGATCGAGGACTTAACCAATTTAATTGGAAATGCAAGACAACCAGCGTGCATCACATATGCACTGCACACTTCTGTTTCACGTGTTATCTAGTTTTGAGGGAACAAACCTCATACATACATAATTAAGTCCGGTAGTAATAGCGAAGAGGTCACACCCGTTCCCATACCGAACACGGAAGTTAAGCTCTTCAGCGCCGATGGTAGTTGGGGTTCTTCCCTGTGAGAGTAGGACATTGCCGGGCAAGGGCTCAACATCTATTTCAAAATAGGTGTTGGGCTTTTTTTGTGTTTTAGCACCTTTAATTATTAGCTTAGAGATATAAATTACCCCACTTATAGGCAGTTTTATAGTAGATGTAGAGAAGATAGCGTATTGGGTTCTTTCTTTGATTAAGAAATGTCTAGTCTTCAATGTAGCGAATTCCGACTTTATTTTGTTCGCTAGATTTTGAGATAAGACGGTGAAGGTGAATCAGTACTAAACCCTTATGATAGGAAGCATCTACACGCTCTTCGATAACTGGGTAAGGTAATGGAATCGACCGTTCAAAATGACCAGTAAAAATTTCTTGCTGCTTGCATTCAAATCCAGGATAAGATAAAACAATGTTTCCTCTTACTTCTACCATATTTTTTTCTACATAAATGTCCAGCTGCTCCACGTTCTTTAACCCAGGTAGGCTAAGAACAACAAATAGTTCATTATCAGATCGGTAAATGTTAACGGGAGGAAATGGCTTCGTTTGCACTAAATCCTCAAATTTTTTCGTGAAATTTTGATCAAAGAAGAAATCAAATTGCTTTTGAAAGTCTTGAAATTGTTTGAATGGGTCGAACATGTTTTTCCCTCCTTCTCTAAGGTAATATATGTAGAGACATGGGCGAAGGTGCAGTAATGGAAATAAAGTAAGTTTCAAGGAGGTTTTTCTTTTGTGAAGAGGGTGACTATTGTACAATAGAAAAACCTATGCTGTTAATTAGAAAAGGTGAGATTTCAAAGGAGGTGCTGTGGTGCTTGAAAATAGTTATGTGATGGTTGCGATTATCCTTGCTATTAATATTGTGTATGTATCATTCTTTACGATACGGATGATTCTAACACTGAAAGGGCAACGTTATCTTGCGGCTTTTATCAGTGTTTTTGAAGTCCTCATTTATGTAGTGGGGCTTGGCCTAGTGTTGGACAATCTAAATCAAATTCAAAATTTAGTTGCCTATGCAGTTGGTTACGGGTTAGGTGTACTCGTTGGGATGAAAATCGAAGAAAAGCTGGCGCTCGGCTATATTACAGTTAATGTGATTACGAAGGAATGGGATAAGAAATTTACGGAGACGTTAAGAAGCAAGGGGTATGGGGTGACAAGCTGGATGGCCTATGGAATGGAAGGAGACCGTCTAGCGATGCAAATCTTAACTCCGCGGAAATATGAGTTGAAATTGTATGATACGATTAAAGAGATTGATCCGAAAGCCTTCATTATTGCATACGAACCGAAGGCAATTCATGGTGGCTTTTGGGTGAAAGCTGTTAATAGAAGGAAGATTATGTGATGAGCAAAAAGAAAAAATATGAAGTTAAAGAGAATGAAACGGTTTCAGATTGCTTAGATCGAATGAAAGCGGATGGCTATGTGCCTACAAGAAGAATGGAAAAACCAGTCTTTAAGGAAGTAAAAAAGAATGGTAAGGTAATTCAGGAGCCATATCGTCAACAAATTATTTTTGAAGCTAAATTGATGGAAAAATAGGCTAAAAACCGAACGTTTGTATTTTGATATTTTTTATTGTTCGATATTTGTGTTGACATCCTTCAATTCAGGCTGTTATGATGATGCTAGAACAACTCAATACACCTCATATAATAGTAGGAATATGGCCTACGAGTTTCTACCCGATTACCGTAAATAATTGGACTATGAGGGAAAGTATTTCTGAACGGTTTGTAATAGTAAAGGGTGACGTACACCTTTTTTGAGTGCAGATTACTTTCTCCTCATATGTGGAGAAAGTAATCTGCACTTTTTTAGTTGCGCTTTATTTTCGTTTTGAAAAGGGGATGACATGGTGAAACCGTTAGTCGGCGTAATTATGGGAAGTACATCAGACTGGGAAACGATGAAACATACATGTGACATACTTGATGAATGCAAGATACCATATGAAAAGCAAGTGGTCTCAGCTCACCGCACACCTGATTATATGTTTGAGTATGCAGAGACAGCAAAAGAGCGTGGCTTGAAAGTAATCGTAGCAGGAGCCGGTGGTGCTGCACATTTGCCAGGCATGGTAGCAGCGAAAACGGTCTTGCCTGTTATCGGCGTTCCAGTTCAATCAAGAGCATTAGATGGGATGGATTCATTATTATCCATCGTTCAAATGCCAGGCGGTGTTCCAGTAGCAACCGTAGCAATTGGAAAAGCTGGAGCAACAAATGCAGGATTACTTTCAGCAGAAATACTTGGGACACAAGATGAAACAATTAGCAAAATGCTTGAAGAACGTCGTGAACAAATCCGTCAACGTGTAATGGAAAGCAGCGAGGAGTTGTCATAAATGTCGAAAAGAATTTTACCAGGGCAGACAATTGGAATTCTTGGTGGTGGCCAGCTTGGACGTATGATGGCACTAGCAGCGAAAGAAATGGGATATCGTATTGCTGTATTAGAGCCGAAAGAGGATTCACCTACCGCGCAGGTTGCAGATATCGAAATTGTAGCACCTTATGATGATTTAGAAGCTGCGAAACGTTTAGCTGATGCAAGCGATGTTATTACGTATGAATTTGAAAATGTCGACCATAAGGTGCTGACATGGCTTGAAGAAAATGCATACCTTCCGCAGGGCAGTGAACTGATACGCATCACTCAAGATCGTGCAAATGAAAAGCGTGCGATTGAAGAAAGTGGTGCAGTAGTGGCGCCATATCACTTAGTCGATTCAGAAGAGGACTTGCATCAGGGGTTACAAACAATCGGTATTCCTTCTGTGTTGAAGACCAGGCGCGGAGGATATGATGGAAAAGGCCAAGTGATGATTAAGAGTGAACAAGATATTGAACAGGCAAAGCAGCTATTAGATGTACCGTGCATTTTGGAACAATTTGTAGATTTCGAGAAAGAAATTTCAGTCATTGTGACAAGAAGTGTGACAGGTGAAGTGAAGACCTTCCCAGTTGCAGAAAACATCCACGTGGATCATATTCTTTCACAATCAATTGTACCGGCACGCATCTCGCAATCTGTCGTTGAAAAGGCTGAAAAAGCAGCAGTCGCGCTTGCTGATTCAATCGATATGGTAGGAACACTTGCTGTTGAAATGTTCCTAACGAAAGATGAAGAGATTTATATGAATGAATTAGCGCCGCGTCCGCATAATTCAGGCCACTACACGATGGATGCATGTGAAACATCACAATTTCAGCAGCATGTTCGCGCAGTTTGCGGCTTGCCGCTTGGACATACTGATTTGTTAAAGCCAGTCGTAATGGCTAATATTCTTGGTGAACATATGGAGAAGACACTTGCTAGCTTAGGTGAATTTCATGATTGTAAGCTTCATCTCTATGGCAAGGACGAAGCGAAGGAAAAACGGAAAATGGGTCATTTAAATGTACTAGCTGACAGTGTAGAAGCTGCGCTTGACCGAATTCAGACAATTGGGATTTGGGGATAAACGTCGAAAAAGCTTGCATTTCGGCAGAATGCTCACGTAAGGTTATTTTGTGACAATCTGTCATAAATCGTATTGAATGGGGGAAAAGGCATGATCGAACGTTATACACGTCCAGAGATGGGTGCGATCTGGACAGAAGAAAATCGTTTTAAAGCATGGCTTGAGGTTGAGATTTTAGCATGTGAAGCATGGGCAGAGCTAGGGGATATTCCGAAAGAGGATGTGCAAAAAATCCGTGAAAATGCATCATTTGATGTGGCGCGTATTCATGAAATCGAAGCGCAAACTCGCCATGACGTAGTCGCTTTCAC
This sequence comes from Bacillus tianshenii, assembly GCA_020524525.2. Taxonomy (NCBI): domain Bacteria; kingdom Bacillati; phylum Bacillota; class Bacilli; order Caryophanales; family Bacillaceae; genus Sutcliffiella; species Sutcliffiella tianshenii. The sequence continues at coordinate 3,605,027 of CP129018.1, forward strand.
ACGTGCAGTATCTGAAACGCTTGGCGATGAGCGTAAGTGGGTCCACTATGGTTTAACGTCAACTGATGTTGTTGATACGGCTCTTTCTTATCTATTGAAACAGGCAAATGACATCCTTCGTAAAGACCTCGAGAACTTCCTGCAGATTATTAAGGAGAAGGCTCAGGAACACAAATATACGGTTATGATGGGGCGTACGCATGGGGTTCATGCTGAGCCAACGACATTTGGCTTGAAGCTAGGGCTTTGGTATGAAGAAATGAAACGCAACCTAGAGCGCTTCAACCACGCGGCATCTGGTATTGAGTTCGGAAAGCTTTCAGGCGCTGTTGGTACGTATGCAAACATCAATCCGTTCGTTGAAAAATATGTTTGTGAAAACCTTGACCTAAAACCAGCACCGATCTCCACACAAACATTACAGCGTGACCGTCATGCTGAATATATGTCAGCACTTGCATTAGTTGCGACTTCGATTGAGAAATTTGCTGTCGAAATTCGCGGTCTGCAAAAGAGTGAAACACGCGAAGTAGAAGAATTCTTTGCAAAAGGTCAAAAAGGTTCTTCAGCAATGCCGCACAAACGTAATCCAGTTGGTTCTGAGAATATGACAGGAATAGCTCGTGTCATCCGCGGTCATATGGTAACAGCCTATGAAAATGTACCGCTTTGGCATGAACGTGATATCTCGCATTCCTCTGCAGAACGAATTATTTTACCTGATGCAACGATTGCATTGAATTACATGTTGAATCGCTTCGGAAACATTGTTAAGAACTTAACGGTATTCCCTGAGAATATGAAGCGTAACATGGACCGCACTTTCGGTTTAATCTACTCGCAGCGTGTTCTTCTTGCCCTAATTGATAAAGGGATGGCACGTGAAGAAGCATATGACCTTGTTCAACCGAAAGCAATGGAAGCGTGGGAAAAGCAAGTTCAATTCCGTGATTTAGTGGAAGCGGAAGAGCAGATTACATCACGTCTTTCAGAAGCAGAAATCAATGACTGTTTCGATTATAACTATCATTTGAAAAATGTAGATATGATTTTTGAACGCCTAGGATTGAATTAATCATGAGGAGGACAGGCTTTCCCTGTCCTCTCTGCACGATATGAATACTGAATATTGGGAATTTTCCTATTTGGAGGGCGCCAATGATGAACAAAGGAACGTTACTGTATGAAGGAAAGGCAAAGCGTATCTATGAAACAGATGACCAAGCGCTCGTTTGGATTGAATATAAAGATGATGCAACAGCTTTTAACGGGGAAAAGAAAGCAAGCATCACAGGTAAAGGCCGTTTAAATAACGAAATCTCCTCATTAATCTTTGAACAGCTTCATGAGGCTGGGGTTGAGAACCACTTTGTGAAGAAGCTGTCGGAAACAGAACAGCTTGTAAAGAAAACAACGATTATTCCACTTGAGGTGGTCGTTCGAAATATCGCAGCTGGCAGCTTAGCAAAGCGGCTTGGAATGGAAGAGGGAACAGCACTGCCACAGACTGTTGTCGAATTTTATTACAAAAACGATGACTTAGGTGACCCGCTTATTAACCGTGACCATATTGCTGTCTTAGACATTGCTGATGACGAACAGCTAGCGGTTATGAGAGAGCGTGGACTTGAAGTGAACAAGGTGTTAACCGAGCACTTTGAAGCATGTGGTGTGAGATTAGTAGACTTCAAGCTTGAGTTCGGTATTGATGCAGAAGGGAAGCTGATTCTCTCAGACGAAGTTTCACCTGATACATGCCGCTTATGGGATAAGGAAACGAATCAGAAGTTTGATAAAGACGTATTCCGCCGTGACCTTGGCAATCTGACTGATGGATATGAAGAAATCTTAAAACGCTTAGGAGGAAGCTCAACATGTTCAAAGTAAAAGTATACGTAACGTTAAAAGAAGGCGTACTAGACCCACAAGGAAATACAGTTAAAGGTGCACTCCACAGCATGGAATATAAAGAAGTTGAAAATGTTCGCATCGGTAAATATATGGAGTTAATGATTGAGAAAACTGACGGTGACATCGAAAAGAAAGTAGAAGAAATGTGCAACCGTCTATTAGCGAATCCAGTAATTGAAGATTACCGTTACGAAATCGAGGAGGTTGTCGCACAGTGAAGTTTGCAGTCATCGTTTTTCCAGGTTCCAACTGTGACATCGATATGTATCATGCCATTAAGGACGAACTAGGAGAAGAAGTTGAATATGTTGCACATACCGAAACAGACCTATCACGCTTTGATGCAGTATTACTGCCAGGTGGTTTCTCTTACGGTGACTATCTTCGCTCAGGCGCAATTGCCCGCTTTGCAAATGTCATGAAGGCCGTAAAAGAAGTAGCGGATGCAGGCAAACCAGTTCTTGGCGTTTGTAACGGATTCCAAGTGCTACTAGAGTCAGGCTTACTGCCAGGCGCAATGAAGCGAAATCGTGATTTGAAATTCATGTGTCGCCAAGTCGAACTGAAGGTTGAAAACAATGAAACGATCTTTTCAACTGGCTATGAAAAAGACGAAGTGATCACTGTTCCAATTGCACATGGTGAAGGGAACTATGAGTGTGATGATGAGACACTTCGTAAGCTTGAAGAAAATAATCAAATTGTCTTCCGTTATAACGGTACAAACCCGAACGGCTCCAAAGCAGATATCGCTGGCATTGTAAATGAAAAAGGAAATGTACTCGGAATGATGCCGCATCCAGAGCGAGCAGTCGACAAAATGCTTGGAAGCGCGGACGGCCTACGTTTATTTCAGTCGATCCTAAGAAACTGGAGGGAATCACATGTCATTACTTCTTGAGCCAAATGCTGAAACAATTAAACAAGAAAAACTCTATCGCGAAATGGGATTGAGTGATGAAGAGTTTGCAAAGGTTGAATCGATCTTAGGACGTTTACCTAATTACACGGAAACAGGTCTTTTCTCTGTTATGTGGTCTGAACATTGCAGCTACAAAACGTCAAAGCCTGTCTTGAAGAAGTTCCCTGTGTCTGGTGAGCGTGTGTTGCAGGGACCTGGTGAAGGTGCAGGAATCGTTGATATTGGTGATGGTCAGGCTGTTGTTTTCAAAATCGAAAGCCACAACCACCCATCTGCAATTGAGCCGTATCAAGGTGCTGCAACAGGGGTAGGTGGAATCATTCGTGATGTCTTCTCAATGGGTGCACGTCCGGTTGCATTGTTAAATTCATTACGTTTTGGCGAGCTTGATAACCCGCGTGTGAAGTATTTGTTTGAAGAAGTAGTGGCAGGGATCGCTGGTTACGGTAATTGTATCGGTATTCCAACAGTCGGCGGTGAAGTGCAATTCGATGACTGTTACAAAGGAAACCCGCTTGTAAATGCAATGTGTGTCGGCTTGATTAATCATGATGACATTCAGAAAGGACAAGCAAAAGGTGCCGGAAACACGGTCATGTATGTTGGTGCTTCAACAGGCCGTGACGGTATTCACGGTGCATCATTCGCTTCAAAAGAGTTAACGGATGAGTCAGAAGAAGACCGTCCAGCAGTACAAGTAGGCGACCCTTTCATGGAGAAACTACTTGTAGAAGCTTGCTTAGAGCTTGTGAAATCAGATGCACTTGTCGGAATTCAAGATATGGGCGCAGCAGGCTTAACATCTTCTTCAGCTGAAATGGCAAGTAAAGCAGGAGCAGGGATTGAAATGGACCTCGACAAGGTGCCACAGCGTGAACTAAGCATGACACCTTATGAAATGATGCTCTCTGAATCACAAGAACGCATGCTTATCGTTGTGAAAAAAGGCCGTGAGCAGGAAATCATTGATTTATTTGAACGTTATGGCTTACTTGCTGTATCAGTTGGGCAAGTAACGGATGACAAGCGTTTGCGCCTTTACCATAAGGGAGAAGTTGCCGCAGATGTTCCTGTTGATTCATTAGCAGAGGATGCACCAGTGTATCATATGCCTTCAGCGGAGCCGGCTTATTTTAGCCAAATGAAGGATGCGGATGTTCCAGCTGTGACAGACTATAAGGAAACGCTTATCAACTTATTGAAGCAGCCGACCATCGCAAGCAAAGAGTGGGTCTATGACCAATATGATTACATGGTTCGTACAAATACAGTCGTTGCGCCTGGCTCTGATGCTGCTGTGCTGCGTATTCGTGACACAAATAAAGCATTAGCGATGACGACGGATTGTAATTCTCGCTATCTCTACCTTGACCCTGAGATGGGTGGAAAAATTGCTGTAGCAGAAGCGGCACGTAATATCGTCTGCTCTGGTGGTGAACCGTTAGCCATTACAGATTGCCTTAACTTCGGTAACCCTGAAAAACCAGAAATCTTCTGGCAGATCGAAAAAGCAACAGACGGTATGAGCTCTGCATGTGAAATGCTGCGAACTCCTGTCATCGGCGGAAATGTTTCTCTCTATAACGAAACAAACGGTACAGCTGTCTTCCCGACTCCTGTTGTCGGTATGGTGGGGCTTGTTCATGATACAGCTCATATTACAACACAGGACTTCAAGCAAGATGGTGACTTAATCTATCTTATTGGCGAAACAAAAGCAGAGTTCGGCGGCAGTGAAATTCAGAAGCTTGTTCAAGGCAGCTATTCAGGCAAAGCACCTGCAATTGATTTGACAGTAGAATCGAAGCGTCAAGGACAGCTTCTTGAAGCAATTCAACAAGGAATCATCGCTTCTGCTCATGACGTTGCAGAAGGCGGTCTAGCAGTAGCAGTTGCGGAAAGCCTTATGAGTCATTCTAGCTTAGGTGCTGAAATTACAGTAAGCGAAGAAGCTGTAACAGCACTATTTAGTGAAACACAATCCCGTTTCTTAGTTTCTGTAAAACCTGAAAACAAAGAAGCGTTTGAAAAATTAGTAGAAGATGCAAAGCAAATTGGTAAAGTGACAAACAACGGAGAAATGACAATTTATAATGAGGCACAAAATGTCTTAATTCAGGCAGCGGTTGATGAAATGACCTCCGCTTGGAAAGGAGCTATTCCATGTTTGGTGAAATCAAGGGACTAAATGAAGAGTGTGGCATATTCGGTGTCTGGGGACATACAGATGCGGCACAAATGGCTTATTATGGGCTTCATAGTTTGCAGCATCGTGGTCAAGAAGGTGCAGGTATTGTAGTCTCTGATGATGAGCACTTAAAGCTTAGCAAAGGTCTCGGTCTCGTAACTGAAGTATTTGGCCAAGGGGAATTGCAACACTTAACAGGAAAAGCAGCTATTGGACATGTGCGCTATTCAACAGCAGGTGGAGGCGGCTATGAAAATGTACAGCCGCTTCTTTTCCGCTCACAAACAGGTTCACTTGCATTAGCGCACAACGGCAACCTTGTGAATGCCAATGCACTTAAGCATCAGCTTGAAGGTCAAGGAAGTATCTTCCAAACCTCTTCTGATACAGAGGTGCTGGCTCATTTAATTCGCAGAAGTGCTTATCGGTCACTAGAGGACAGAGTGAAGAATGCATTAACGATGCTAAAAGGTGCTTATGCCTTTCTAATGATGACAGAAGATAAATTAATGGCCGCTCTTGATCCGCATGGTATGCGTCCGTTATCGCTTGGCCGGGCAGGAGATGCATGGGTCATTGCTTCTGAAACATGTGCATTTGACGTTGTCGGTGCCGAATATGAACGTGAAATCGAACCTGGTGAATTGCTAATCATTGATGACAATGGTGTTCGTTCGGAGCGTTTTAGTTATCCGATGGACCGTGCGATTTGTAGCATGGAGTATATTTATTTCTCTCGCCCTGACAGTGATATTGATGGCATTAACATTCATAGCTCACGTAAGCGTCTTGGAAAGCAGCTTGCGAAAGAGTTCCCAGTTGAAGCGGATGTTGTAACAGGTGTGCCTGATTCAAGTATTTCCGCGGCAATTGGTTTCGCTGAACAAGCTTCTATTCCATATGAGCTTGGCTTAATTAAGAATCGTTATGTAGGACGGACATTTATCCAGCCTTCTCAAGAATTGCGTGAGCAAGGCGTTAAGATGAAGCTCTCACCTGTTCGTGGTGTTGTAGAAGGAAAACGAGTTGTTATGGTTGATGATTCAATTGTACGCGGTACGACGAGCAAGCGGATTGTTAAAATGCTTCGAGATGCAGGAGCAAAAGAGGTTCACGTGCGCATTAGTTCTCCACCAATCATTAATCCGTGTTATTACGGAATTGATACATCAACGTCTTCAGAGCTGATTGCAGCGAAGCACAGCCCAGAAGAAATTGCAGAATTAATCGGTGCGGATTCACTTGCTTACCTGTCAATCAACGGAATGATTGAAGCAATTGATCGGAACGATACGAGTACAAACTGTGGACATTGTCTTGGCTGTTTCACAGGGAATTATCCAACGGAAATTTATCCAGATACGGCATTACCACACGAAAAAGGCCGTGTTAAAACACATTAATCTATACTAGGGGGACTTTGAAGTGTCGAATGCTTACAAACAGGCTGGAGTGGATATTGAAGCAGGCTATGAATCCGTACGCCGCATGAAGAAGCATGTCCAGCAAACGATGCGCCGCGAAGTGATTGGCTCGCTTGGTGGTTTCGGTGGAATGTTTGATTTATCGCAACTTCAGATGAAAGAGCCTGTGCTTGTTTCTGGAACAGACGGGGTTGGTACGAAGTTAATGCTCGCTTTCCAAATGGATAAGCACGATACGATCGGAATTGATGCAGTAGCAATGTGTGTAAATGACATTGTCGTCCAAGGTGCACAACCGCTTTATTTCTTGGATTATATTGCTTGCGGAAAAGCTCTGCCTGAAAAGATCGAGCAGATTGTAAAAGGGGTAGCAGAAGGCTGTAAACAAGCCGGCTGTGCATTAATCGGCGGCGAAACAGCAGAAATGCCGGGCATGTATGATGCAGAGGAATATGATATTGCAGGGTTTTCAGTTGGGGCAGTTGAGAAGTCCGAGATCATTACAGGCAACGAAATTAAGCCTGGCGATGTCTTAATTGGTCTTGCTTCAAATGGTATTCATAGTAATGGTTATTCACTTGTTCGGAAAGTGCTGCTTGAAGACAACAAGATGTCTTTAACAGATTATGAAGAGTCGCTTGGGAAGACGCTTGGCGAAGAATTACTTGAACCAACTCGTATTTATGTGAAGCCATTGCTTTATCTTATGAACTTACACAAAGTGAAAGGTGCTGCACATATTACAGGCGGTGGCTTTATTGAAAATATTCCACGTATGCTTCCAGAAGGCTGTGGAGCGGAAGTAGACTATGGTTCTTGGAGCATCCCGCCGATTTTTTCATTGATCGAAGAGAAGGGCGACCTTTCTCGTAAAGACTTATTCTCTGTTTTCAACATGGGAATCGGTATGGTTGTGTGTGTTGCTGAGGAAGATGTTGTATCAGCATTGAAGAAGCTTGAGAATGCTGGAGAGAAGGCTTCTATTATCGGTCGTGTCAAAGCTGGAAGTGGCGTCTCCTTCGGTGGAGGTAAGCTTACATGAAAAAAGTAGCAGTGTTCGCATCAGGCAGTGGAACGAACTTTCAAGCAATTCTTGATGCAAATCAAGATGGTTCATTAGGCTATGAAGTTGTCTTACTAGTAAGTGACAAACCGGAGGCAAAGGCGATTGATCGTGCAGAGGAAGAAGGTATTCCTACGTTTGTCTTTCAACCGAAAAAGTTTGAAAACAAAGCAGCATTTGAACGGGAAATTCTCGTTTGGCTGAATGAATATAAGGTTGATCTAATTGTGCTAGCAGGGTATATGCGTCTTGTCGGAGAGACGTTACTGCGGGCATTTGAGAAAAGAATTATCAATATTCATCCTTCCTTATTACCTGCATTTCCTGGGAAAGATGCTATCGGGCAAGCGCTAGAGAAGAAGGTACGTGTATCAGGGGTAACTATTCATTATGTTGATGAAGGTATGGATACAGGGCCAATTATTGCTCAAGAGTCTGTTCGTTTAGCAGAAGATGAAACATATGAAACGCTTCAACAGAAGATCCAGCAAGTTGAACATACATTATACCCACAAACATTGGCAAAAATCCTTTCTGATGATAAAGTGATAAATTAGTAGAGTACTAAAATTTTGGGGGCGAATTGGATTTATGGCTGTAAAACGCGCATTAATCAGTGTATCGAATAAAGACGGAATTGTTGAGTTTGCCAAAGGATTAGCAGAGCAAGGTGTTGAGATTATCTCAACTGGCGGTACGAAGAAAGTTTTACAAGACAATGACGTGCCTGTTATCGGAATTTCTGAGGTTACAGGCTTTCCAGAAATTCTTGATGGCCGTGTGAAAACATTACATCCTGTCATTCATAGCGGATTGCTTGCAGTGCGTGATAACGAAGCGCATCAGAAGCAATTACAAGAGCATGACATTACACCAATTGATTTGGTTGTTGTTAACTTGTATCCATTCAAAGAAACGATTTCAAAGCCGGATGTAACCTTTGCTGATGCAATTGAGAACATTGATATCGGCGGACCGACAATGCTACGCGCAGCAGCGAAAAACCATGCATACGTAACAGTTGTTGTTGATCCTTCTGATTACGATGTTGTGCTAGAAGGCGTGAAGAGCGGTGAGGTTAATGCTGCAGATAAAAAGCGTCTCGCTGCAAAGGTGTTCCGTCATACAGCAAACTATGATGCGATGATTGCAGAATATCTAACGAAAGAAACAGGGGAAGAGTCACCAGAAACATTAACGGTTACATTTGAGAAGAAACAAGACCTTCGCTACGGTGAAAACCCACATCAACAAGCTGCTTTCTATAAGCGTTCGTTGCCTGTTGCATCCTCAATTGCAGCAGCTACGCAATTGCATGGAAAAGAGCTTTCCTATAATAACATCAATGATGCAGACGCAGCGCTTGCAATTGTAAAAGAATTTAAGGAGCCGGCCGTTGTGGCAATTAAGCATACAAACCCATGTGGTGTAGGCTCTGGTGAATTAATTGAACAAGCTTATGACCGTGCATATGAAGCGGATCCTGTGTCCATTTTCGGTGGTATCGTAGCTGCAAACCGTGAAATTGATCGTGAGACTGCACTTAAAATGAAAGAGATTTTCCTTGAGATTATCATTGCACCTTCATTTAGCGAAGATGCATTAGATGTTTTACAGCAAAAGAAGAATCTGCGCTTGCTTACGGTTGATTTTTCACAAGAGCAAGTGAAGGAACAGCGTCTATCCTCTATTCATGGCGGATTGCTTGTACAGGATGAAGATACGTATTCATTTGACGATGCAGAGATTTCAATCCCAACAGAGCGTGAACCGAATGAACAAGAATGGGCTGACTTGAAGCTTGCTTGGCAAGTTGTGAAGCATGTGAAGTCCAATGCGATTTTACTAGCAAAAGATAATATGACAGTCGGTGTCGGTGCAGGACAAATGAATCGCGTCGGTGCGGCAAACATTGCAATCGAACAAGCAGGAGAGAAAGCAAAAGGGGCAGCACTTGCTTCAGATGCATTCTTCCCAATGGATGATACAGTTGAAGCAGCAGCTAAAGCTGGTATTACTGCGATTATCCAGCCAGGTGGTTCAATTCGTGATGAAGATTCAATTAAGAAATGTAATGAATATGGCATTGCGATGGTATTTACAGGGGTACGTCATTTTAAACATTAATCCGCATATAGAAGAGGTGGCTAGGTGATGAAAGTACTTGTAGTCGGCCGCGGTGGACGTGAACATGCGGTGGCGTGGAAGTTTGCACAGGGCAAGCAAATCGAGAAAGTGTTTGTAGCACCAGGAAATGATGGGATGACAGATGTTGCTGAATGTGTTGCAATTTCAGAAACCGATCATGATGCTTTGATTGCCTTCGCAAAGGACAATCAGATTGACCTAACATTTATAGGACCTGAAAATCCGTTGCTTGATGGTATTGTAGACCGTTTCCAAGCAGAAGGACTGAAAGTATTCGGTCCTGTAAGAGATGCAGCCTTAATTGAAGGAAGTAAGTCATTTGCAAAAGAAATTATGAAGAAATATGATATTCCAACAGGAGCATATGAAGTGTTCACAGATGTGGATGAAGCGAAAGCATATGTGAAGCAACAAGGTGCACCTATTGTAATTAAAGCCGACGGACTTGCAGCAGGTAAAGGTGTAACCGTTGCAATGACTGAAGAAGAAGCACTTGAAAGTCTGCATGAAATGCTAGAAGAGAATAAGTTTGGCGAAGCAAGTGCACAAGTTGTCATTGAAGAGTTCTTAGAAGGGGAAGAGTTCTCCTTAATGGCGTTTGTAAATGGTACAAATGTTTACCCGATGGTCATTTCACAAGACCATAAGCGTGCTTATGATAACGATGAAGGACCAAATACAGGTGGAATGGGAGCTTACTCGCCAGTCCCGCAAATTTCTAACGAAGCAGTTGAAGAAGCGATCGAGAAAGTGCTTCAACCTGCTGCTGAAGCACTTGTACAAGAAGGACGCTCATTTACTGGCATTTTATATGGTGGGTTAATCCTTACAGCGGCCGGGCCAAAGGTTATCGAGTTCAATGCTCGATTTGGTGACCCTGAAACACAAGTTGTGTTACCGCGCCTACAAAATGACCTTGCCGAAGTGATGCTGAACATCTTAGACGGTAAGGATGTACAGTTGGAATGGTCAGAACAAGCTGTCATTGGTGTTGTGTTAGCGTCAAAAGGCTACCCAGCTGAGTATGAAAAAGGAAAGCCAATTCAAGGCTTGGATCAGCTTGAAGAACAGACACTTCTATTCCATGCTGGGACGAAGAAAGAGTCTGACCAATATGTGACAAATGGCGGGCGTGTATTATTAGCTGCAAGAATTGGTGATGACTTGGCAGCAGCGAAACAAGAAGTAGATAGTGAAATGAGCAAGTTAGCGTCAGATGATGTCTTCTTCCGTACAGATATCGGTAAGCGTGCTATTTCACGTTCCGCTTCCGCACATACACAAACAAAATCGCAATAATACTTCCGATTAAGAGTGCATATATAAAGAATGTATCGGTTAGATATTCCCAAAATGGCATTGTATATCACTCCTTATACATTCCCCTGCATATGAGTGCAGGGGTTTTTTTATGCTATTGCTCTCACTAGGATGGGTTTACAACCGTGTGTTCATTTGTTTCCGAATCGTTGTGGCTGTCACATCCACAGTCTTTTTTCATTTGTTCATAGGCAGCAACCATCGGGCAGTAGCGGGTAATACCTTCGGCTACTTTCATAGCGCCTCCCATTGCAAACCAGAGGAATGATGGGCAGTATGGCTGGCGAACCATTTTTGCAGTGGCCCAGGCAACGGTTGTCAGCCCGATCGTAATCCGCATAAGCGCATTAATTGTACCGATATTTTGTTTTGTCATTTTATAGTCTCCTTTACGAATGTACACAAGAATGTAATATTATTTCACAACCTCTTTAATGCGTTAAACTGCATGATATGTTAGGATATAGAAAAGAAGTATTGAACGGAGGATAAACATGCCAGAAAGTAGTTACCGTTGGAGAAATAAACAAATTCGAGAACACATTGATGTGATCGATGGGAACATTCCCCCAACAATTGTGTTAAAAAACGCAACATACTTAAACCAAGCATTAAAGAAATGGCTAAAAGCCAATATTTGGATATATAAAGATCGTATTGTCTACGTTGGTCAACAATTTCCCGAAAATATTTCTGACACAGAAGTTGTTGATTGCGAGCAATATCACATTGTACCAGGATATATTGAACCGCATGTTCATCCGTTTCAGTTATATAATCCCCATTCATTTGCTGAGTATGCATCACAGACTGGAACGACCACACTGGTGAATGACAACTTAATGCTTACTTTACAATTACCAAAAAAGAAAGCGTTTTCTTTAATTGATGAATTAGATCAAATTCCTGTCTCGATGTATTGGTGGTGCCGATATGATCCACAGACAGAAATTCAGGATGAGGAAGAGATTTTTTCACATCACAATATGAAAGACTGGCTTGAACATAAATCTGTTATTCAAGGTGGCGAGATGACAGCTTGGCCGAAGGTACTCGGTGGAGATGATCTCATGCTTCATTGGATGCAGGAAACGAAGCGACTAGGAAAGCCGATTGAAGGACATTTCCCTGGAGCTTCAGAGAAGACGTTGACAAAGATGAAGCTGTTAGGCGCTGATGCTGACCACGAATCGATGACAGGTGAAGAAGTATTAAATCGCTTGACGATGGGGTATACAACGTCATTGCGTCATTCGTCTATTCGCCCTGATTTACCGAAGCTGCTTGATGAGATGCATGAGCTTGGTATTGATCAATATGACCGAATGACCTTCACGACAGATGGTTCTCCTCCAAGCTTCTATGAGGAAGGCTTAATTGATGAAATGGTGCGAATTTCAATTGAAAAGGGTGTACCTGAAATCGAAGCATACGGGATGGCTTCCTACAATGTAGCCCGCCACTATAACCTTGACCATCAGCATGGAATGATTGCGCCTGGATGTATTGCGCATTTGAATTTCCTAGAAGACCCGAAGAACCCGAAGCCTGTTTCTGTTATGGCAAAAGGACGCTGGGTGCGCCGAAACGGCAAAAAGCAATCAGCATTCCAGAGGGTTGATTGGAAGCAGTATGAAATGAATCCGCTTGTGTTAGAATGGGATTTGTCACTTGATGATATGCAATTTTCAATGCCGTTCGGAATGGAAATGGTGAACTCTGTTATTACAAAGCCGTATTCGATCACGTTAGATGCTTCTGTCGATGAATTAGCTTATGACCATGATGAAAGCTTCTTAATGCTGATTGACCGTGAAGGCAAGTGGCATATTACAACGCTGATTAAAGGCTTTGCTTCACATGTGAAAGGTTTTGCAAGCTCATTTTCAAATACTGGCGATATTGTCTTAATAGGAAAGAATAAGGGTGATATGGTAAAGGCGTTTCAGCATATGAAAGAAATGGGCGGTGGAATTGCGCTTGTAGAGGATGGGAATGTGATTTGCGATGTTCCGCTACCACTTTCAGGTGTCATGTCTGATTTATCATTAGAAGAACTGATGAAAAAAGAAGTCACCCTGTCAAATATGTTGAGAGAACGCGGCTATCACTTTATTGACCCGGTGTATACATTGTTATTCTTGTCATCTACACACTTGCCGTATATCCGCATTACACCGCAAGGAATTTTCGATGTCATGAAGAAAAGTGTACTCTTTCCCTCGATTATGCGTTAAACTATTAAATGAATGAAGTATGCTGGTTTATAATCATAAGCCAGCATATCTGTTATGAAGGTTGTGTTATTCATGTTAAAGAAAGCTGTACGCTCCAAGTGGGCAGTACTTCTTGTTGTCTTGTTGCTTGCAGGATGTGGTGGAGGGGAAGATGAGACGAAAGAGAAAGCATCAGATTCTCCAGCTGTAGAAGAGAAGGAGAAGCCTGCTGAAGAAACGACAGCAGAGCCGCAGTATGAAGAAACGTTTCCGCTGACAGGAAAAGGAACGAATGAAGATGTTTCCAGTCGTGTTGTTGGGGTAATGATCAATAACCACCCTAAAGCTCGGCCGCAGTCTGGCCTACATAAGGCTGACGTTGTATATGAAGTGCTTGCAGAAGGATATGTAACAAGGTTTTTGGCAATGTTTCATAGTCAGCAGCCTGAAGTGATTGGCCCTGTTCGCAGTGCTCGTGACTATTATATTAACCTTAGCAATGGTTTTAACGCTATTTATGTTTGTCATGGCTTTAGTCCAGAAGCACAAGTGATGCTGAACAAGCAAAATGTTGCAGATGATTTGAATGGTCTATACTATGATGGCAGCTTATTTAAACGTGCGGATTTCCGACGTGCACCACACAATTCATATATTACATATGAAAACATTGAAAAAGGGGCGAAGAAAAATGATTACGCCCTTACCGATGAAGTGAAACCGTTACCTTTTCTTACAAAATCAGAACTATCATCACTTGATGGTCAGACAGCTAAGGATATTATGATTACGTATTCAAATACGAACACCGTCTCGTATACATATGATGAGCAAACATCCATGTACCAGCGCTATAGCAGTGGGGAGAAAACGGTTGATCGAGAAACGAAGATACCGATTCAACTGGATAATGTCTTGATTGTCGAAGCTCCTCATCAAGTAATTGATAATGCTGGAAGAAGAGAAATTGATTTAAAAGCCGGAGGGCAAGGCTATCTGCTGCAACGAGGTGTACTGCAGGAAGTAACATGGAAGAATGTAAACGGACGAATTTTACCATATAAAGATGGTCAGCAAATGGGGTTGGTCCCAGGGAAAACGTGGATTAATATCATTCCGACTTCCCCAGGGCTGTCAGGTGCTGTCTCAATGCAAAGTGAATGATGAAGGAGTGGGAGCTATGCAAATTGATAAATTACGTGGAAAAACGCTCGATCAATTATTTGAAGCGATTCTATCATTAAATGACATCGAAGAATGTTACCGCTTTTTCGATGATTTATGTACAGTTAATGAAATCCAATCGTTAGCCCAACGGTTAGAAGTAGCACGCATGCTGCGTGAAGGGTTTACGTATCACAAGATCGAAACCCAAACAGGTGCAAGTACAGCGACGATTTCTCGTGTGAAGCGTTGCTTGAACTATGGTAATGATGCTTATCAGATGGCATTAGATCGTGTAGCAGAGAAAAATGAAACAGAAGATAAAGAATAAACACTATTTTGAAAGCCGGACTCATTATGATTCGGCTTTTTATTTTTGGTATAATCGCTTCTAGGAGATAATGAGGAGGACGTAGCACAATGTATGATTTTCGTGAATGGCGACATGTTTTTAAGCTGGATCCAAATAAGGAAATAGAAGATGATGTACTTGAAGCAATTTGTGAATCTGGTACGGATGCTGTCATTGTCGGCGGTAGTGACGGCGTGACCCTTGATAACACGCTTAATCTATTGGCGAGTATTCGCCGCTATTCAGTGCCGTGTGCGCTTGAAATCTCAAATGTTGATGCAGTGACGCCTGGATTTGATTTTTATTTTATTCCAACTGTCCTTAACAGTAAGGATACGAAATGGGTTGTTGGTCTTCATCATGAGGCATTGAAGGAATATGGAGCGGTGATGAATTGGGATGAAGTTGCAGTGGAAGGGTATTGTATTCTAAATGGTGAATCAAAGGCTGCAACACTGACGAATGCGGTTACTGAAAGCTCTTTTGATGATGTTATTGCCTATGCGCAAATGGCTGAAAATCTCTTTTCATTGCCAATCTTCTATCTAGAATACAGCGGTACATACGGTGACCCGGAATTAGTTAAGCAGGTGAAGGAAGAGCTGGACAAGACGAAGCTTTTCTATGGCGGCGGCATTGAAACAGGAGAGCAGGCAGCTGAAATGGCAGAGTATGCAGATACGATTGTAGTTGGAAATGCGATCTACACCAATGTGAAAGAAGCTTTAAAAACGGTCGACGCTGTGAAAAAATAACGATATAATGATAACAATGAATAAGAACAAATGTTCGAGGTGGTGTTAGTATGCAATATTTAAGTGAGAAGTTGTTAGCTGGATTGAACAAAGAACAACAAGAAGCCGTTAAGCATACAGAAGGGCCATTATTGATTATGGCGGGAGCGGGAAGTGGAAAGACACGGGTGCTGACGCATCGTGTTGCTTATTTAATGACAGAGAAGCAGGTTGCGCCTTGGAATATATTAGCGATTACCTTTACAAATAAAGCTGCGCGTGAGATGAAGGACAGGATTTCAAGCATTGTAGGACCACCAGGCGAAGATATTTGGGTGTCAACCTTCCACTCCATGTGTGTAAGGATGCTTCGCAGAGATGTCGACCGAATCGGCATTAACCGTAACTTCTCCATTCTGGATTCGTCTGATCAATTATCAGTTATTAAGCAGATTTTAAAGGATAAGAATATTGATCCGAAGAAATTTAACCCGCGAAATCTACTTGGTGCGATTAGTTCAGCGAAGAATGAATTGAAGTCAGCAGATGAGTATGCGAAAAGTGCAACAGGTCCGTTTGAAAGTGTTGTAAGTGATGTCTATCAAGCTTATGAAGGACAGCTTAAGAAAAATCATGCACTAGACTTTGATGATTTGATTATGACAACGATACATCTATTTAAGCGTGTGCCTGAAGTGTTGGAATTTTATCAACGGAAATTTCAGTATATCCATGTGGATGAGTATCAAGATACGAATAGAGCACAATACTTACTAGTTAAGATGTTGGCTGAGCGCTTTAAAAACCTATGCGTTGTCGGGGATTCCGATCAATCGATCTATCGCTGGCGCGGCGCGGACATTGCGAACATTCTATCCTTTGAAAAGGATTATGCAAATGCAACAACGGTCTTCTTGGAACAGAATTATCGTTCCACCAAGCGGATTCTCCAGGCAGCAAATGAAGTGATTAGCCAAAATGCAAACCGTAAGCCGAAGAATCTATGGACTGAAAATGATGATGGGCTTAAGATTACGTATTATAACGGTGATGACGAACGTGATGAGGCATATTTCGCGGCTGGTAAGATTAAGCAGATGGTTGAGAGTGGTAAGCGAAAGTATTCGGAAATCGCCATTTTGTATAGAACGAATGCACAATCACGTGTGATGGAGGAAGTATTCCTAAAGTCGAATATTAACTATAACATTGTCGGCGGTACAAAGTTCTACGACCGTAAAGAGATTAAGGACTTGCTTGCTTATTTACGCTTAATTGCGAATCCTGATGATGATATTAGCCTGCGACGGATTATTAATGTTCCGAAGCGCGGAATCGGGGCGACAACAGTTGATAAGATTGGAAATTACGCCTTAGAGCATGGGATGTCGATGTTCAATGCTCTTAGTGAAGTGGAGGAAATCGGCTTAAGTAAACGATTTATAAACATGCTAGATGGCTTCCGCAAAGATATTTCCAATTGGACAAACATGCAGGAGTACTTATCCGTTACTGAGCTTGTTGAGGAAGTACTTGAGAAGAGCGGATATCGTGACATGCTGAAAAGTGAGAAAACACTTGAATCCCAAAGCCGGCTTGAAAATATTGATGAGTTCTTGTCTGTTACGCAAAACTTTGAACAAGTGAATGATGACAAGAGCCTAATTGCGTTCTTAACAGACTTAGCTTTAATTGCTGATATTGATAAGTTAGATGAGGAAGAAGAGTTTGATAAGGACAGTGTTGTTCTTATGACACTTCACTCTGCAAAAGGTCTTGAATTTCCAGTTGTGTTCTTAATGGGCATGGAGGAAGGTGTATTCCCGCACAGCCGTTCATTATTTGAAGAGGACGAAATGGAAGAGGAGCGCCGCCTTGCATATGTAGGAATTACACGCGCTGAGGAAGAGCTTTACTTAACGAATGCGAAAGTCCGCACGTTGTTTGGTCGCTCAAATAATAACCCAGTATCACGCTTCATTAATGAAATTCCAGCTGATCTACTAGATAACTTGAAAGAAGAAAAGCAACAGGTAGCGTCTCCATTCGGTGCTCGGAGCACTTCACCTTCGAGACCAAAGCGTACCGCACGCCCGATGACAACTTCTTCTGGCGGCGAGCAAGTTAATTGGCAGCCTGGAGATAAAGCGCAGCACAAGAAGTGGGGCGTTGGGACGGTTGTGAGCGTGAAAGGTAACGGTGAAGCACAAGAACTTGATATTGCGTTTGCACAGCCAATTGGTGTGAAGCGACTGCTTGCCAAATTCGCACCAGTTGAGAAAGTTTGAGCAAATAGGAAGGGGCACATATGACAAGAGAAGAAGCAGTTCAACAAATCGATCAATTACGTGAGCAGTTAAATCAATATAATTATGAGTATTATGTGCTGGATAAGCCAAGTGTTCCAGATGCTGAATATGACCGGTTGATGCAGGAATTAATTAAGCTTGAAGAGCAATTTCCCGAGCTGCAGACAGCGGACTCCCCTTCACAGCGTGTAGGAGGCGAGCCGCTTGATGCGTTTGAAAAAGTTCAGCATCAAACACCGATGTTAAGCTTAGGGAATGCCTTTAATGAAGAAGATTTACGTGATTTTGACCGACGTGTTCGACAAGGTGTCGGTGATGATTTTTCCTATATTTGCGAATTGAAAATTGACGGACTTGCGGTATCGCTTCTATATGAAGATGGGTTATTTGTGCGTGGTGCAACCCGAGGAGATGGTGAAACTGGCGAAGATATTACGAGCAATCTTCGGACGATCCCAACCATCCCTTTGAAATTAAAAGATAAGGTGAAGCTGGAAGTCCGCGGTGAAGCATTCATGCCGAAGAAATCATTTGAGCACTTGAATGAACTGAAAGAGAAAAATAATGAAGAACCGTTTGCAAATCCACGGAATGCTGCAGCAGGCTCGCTTCGTCAACTTGATCCGAAAGTAGCGGCAAAGCGCCATCTTGATATATTTGTGTATGGCATTGGTGAGATTGGAGGCGTTGAAATTGACTCACATAGTGATGGGCTTGATTATTTAGAGGAACAGGGCTTCCGAACGAATTCAGAGCGCCGCCGTTGTGCAACAATTGACGAGGTCATTGAATTTGTAAACGGCTGGGTTGAACACCGTTCAGATCTGTCCTATGAAATCGATGGGATCGTAATTAAGGTTGATTCCCTTGCGCAGCAGAAAGCATTAGGGGCAACAGCTAAGAGTCCGCGCTGGGCAACAGCTTACAAGTTCCCTGCTGAAGAGGTTGTCACTCGCCTGCTTAATATTGAACTAAGTGTCGGCCGCACAGGAGCAGTGACTCCAACGGCTATATTGGAGCCGGTAAAAGTAGCAGGTACAACTGTACAGCGCGCTTCTCTTCATAACGAAGACCTCATCCGTGAAAAAGATATTATGATTAATGATTATGTTGTTATCAAAAAAGCCGGCGACATTATTCCTGAAGTTGTGAATGTGCTTCCAGAACAACGCGATGGAAGCCAACAAGTCTTTCATATGCCGAAGGATTGCCCGGAATGTGGAAGTGAGCTAGTACGGATTGATGAGGAAGTGGCTTTGCGTTGTATTAACCCTAAATGCCCGGCACAGATCCGTGAAGGCTTAATACACTTCGTCTCCCGAAATGCGATGAATATTGATGGGCTTGGCGAGAAGGTGATTGCGCAATTATTCCGCGAGAAATTAATTGACGATGTTGCAGATCTCTATAAGCTTCAAAAGGAAGAATTGCTGAACCTTGAACGAATGGGGGAAAAATCAGCAAGCAACCTGTTGAATGCAATTGAAAAATCAAAAGATAATTCATTAGAGCGATTGCTGTTTGGGCTTGGTATACGTTATGTTGGTTCTAAAGCCGCGAAAACACTTGCACAGCATTTCGAAACAATGGAGAAGCTTCAACAGGCGACTGAAGATGAATTAATTGCAATTGAAGATATCGGAGAAAAGATGGCTGAATCAATTGCTGCTTATTTCGAGCAAGAAGAGGCAGCTGAGCTAATGAATGAATTAAAAGAATGCGGCGTGAATATGACGTACAAAGGACCAAAGCCTGTCAGTGCAGAAGAAAGTGACTCTGTCTTTGCAGGAAAGACCGTTGTCCTAACAGGGAAGCTTGAACAATACACGCGTGGCGATGCGAAGGCAGCCATTGAAGCCAAAGGTGGAAGTGTGACTGGCAGTGTCAGTAAAAAGACAGACATCCTAGTAGCTGGAGCTGATGCAGGGTCTAAGCTTGAAAAGGCAGAGAAGCTCGGCATTACAGTATGGGATGAAGAGAAGCTTGTAGAAGCACTGCAAGAATAGGGGAGGAAAGGCCATGAGGAAGGCAGGTGTATGGTTCCTCATCTGTATGCTGTTTCTTACAGCATGTACACCACGGATTGAAAAAGAGGAAGAGGTTGTACGGGAAACACAGGAATCGAAGGAGCATGCGATTATACCGAAGTACAATTTATCAGGTGATTATTATCGCACAATACTTCCATTCAAGCCTGGGGAAGCACGCGGGTTAATTACAAGTACAGTTGATAACCGCCTGGATATTAACGAATTAGAAACAGGTTTAATGCGTCATGCTCAAGAAAGTTTTGAGCCAGAGGATTATTATTTTCAAGAAGGACAGTACTTGAAGAGAGAAACGGTTATCAAGTGGCTGGACCGAAAAGAATCAACAAATGCAGAAGGAGAAAAAGTCGGCTCTCCTGAAGGGCTTAACCCTCCAGCTATTCACGGGACGTCTAGTAAGGAAGCGAATGAGAAAAGCCCGCGTTACCTGTCGCATATTCTTGAACATAATTATTTTAAGAAAAATAAAGAGGATAAAGTTGAATTAGCCGGTGTTGTGATCGGCTTGTCCCTTAACTCTGTTCATTATTATCACCAGGAAGATGGATATCCACGGAAATATGATATTCCTAATGATGAGATTGTTAAGCAAGGAAATCGGATTGCAGAAGAAATCGTGAAGCGGATGCGGAAAATGAAAGGCTTAAAGAATGTACCGATTATGGTGGCGCTATTCAAGGAGCAGCCAAAGGAATCTGTTGTTCCAGGTCATTTCTTTGCGAAAACAACCGTTGATAAAGGTGAAACATCATTAGAGAAGTGGGATAAAATCAATGAAGAATATATTCTTTTCCCTTCAGACGCTGCGGAAAAGAAATATTATGATGACTCTTCAAAAGTGATGAACTTTACGAATGATGTTGATCGTTATTTTCCGAA
This sequence comes from Bacillus tianshenii, assembly GCA_020524525.2. Taxonomy (NCBI): domain Bacteria; kingdom Bacillati; phylum Bacillota; class Bacilli; order Caryophanales; family Bacillaceae; genus Sutcliffiella; species Sutcliffiella tianshenii. The sequence goes on from CP129018.1 coordinate 3,625,705, forward strand.
TTATGTTGGCGTTATTGGAAAAGGCTTCTATAAGGACGGGCAGCTGCAGGAGCTGACGATTAATATCCCTGTCCAGTTTTACGGGAAAGCTGAAGTGATTGGCTTTACAGAATATGTAACCGGGTTGATTATGGAGCATTTTCCACCGTATATTTCGCTTCAAGTCTATGTGAAATCAATTGCAGGGCAAGAAAGCTTAATTACGCGTGAAGCAGGAAAAGAAGAGCCATATGTTCATATCTATCGTTAAGGGTTGACTCCTTGTGAGTCTGCCCTTTCTTTATTTCAAGATAATGAACAGTTTTCTATTATTTCTTCAAGTATTAAGGATATAGATGAATGATTTTTTACATACTAACAACAAAGGCCTATTCTGAAATGACATTTACTAACAAGAAAGACCTAATAAATACCTTGTTATAGAATAAAGTTCCAATCAATTGGGTGAGGGTAAATTTAATTTTATTAATTTTAATGAATAGATATTGTCTATACATGCTCTATAGGTTGGATAATCGGTAAATAATTGCATATTTATTCATGAAAACTAGTTGAAAATAATTTTTTGACTGTTCAGACTTTATTCTTATGTTATGATATTCAGCGTTGACAGCACTGCTTAGTACATCTTTGGTGTGAGAAAAATATTTGAATTGCAAGAAAAATGCATACTTTTGTATAGTAAAGGGTATGTAGAATACTTGGGAGGTGAAAATATGGGTCTTACAGGTGCGACTTTTTTCTGGCTTTTCGTTCCAATGCCATTATTAATTATTCTGTCGATCATTACGTATTTTACTGAAAGGAGAGAAGAGTAGAGCATGGAAACTGCTACGTTAATAACGTTTATAGTTTATTTAATTGGGATGCTCCTCATCGGTGTTATCTCATACAGGCTGACAAGTAACTTATCGGATTATGTTTTAGGTGGAAGAAGTTTAGGACCGGGTGTTGCGGCATTAAGTGCTGGTGCATCTGATATGTCCAGTTGGTTATTATTAGGTCTTCCTGGTGCTATGTATGCAGGCGGGATGAACCAAATTTGGATTGCGGTAGGGTTGTCTATAGGTGCCTATTTAAACTGGCAATTTATCGCACGACGTCTTCGTTCTTATACAGAAGTTGCAAATGATTCAATTACTGTACCCGATTATTTTGAAAATCGCTTTCGGGACAATTCAAAGCTATTACGCGTAATTTCTGCCCTCGTTATTCTTGTCTTCTTTACATTTTACACTTCATCTGGTCTAGTTGGCGGGGCGCTACTATTCCAAGAATCATTTGGTATGACATATAATCAAGCATTGATGATTGGTGCAGTGGTTATTATCTCTTATACATTCCTTGGTGGTTTCTTAGCTGTAAGTTGGACAGATTTCATTCAAGGGATCTTAATGTTCTTAGCATTAATTATTGTTCCGGTTGTGGCGATTAACAGTATTGGTGGCTGGAATGAAACGGTGAATAAGGTTGGAAGTGTTGATACGAAATATTTAGACGTCATGGAAGGTATGGGCTTTATCTCTATCCTGTCATTATTAGCATGGGGTCTTGGATACTTTGGTCAACCGCACATTATCACGCGCTTTATGGCACTTCGTTCTGTGAAAGATGTACCGAAAGCACGTTTAATCGGTATGACGTGGATGGTATTCGGTATGTTTGGTGCGATCTTTACTGGTTTTGTCGGTATTGCGTATTTTATCAATGATCCACTTATTGTTGGGGATGTTGATAATAGTGAGAAAGTATTTATCTTCTTTACAGATGTCCTGTTTAACCCATGGGTATCAGGGATCTTACTAGCAGCAATCTTATCAGCAATTATGAGTACAATCGATTCTCAGTTGCTTGTATCATCAAGTGCGCTTGCTGAAGATTTCTATAAAGCAATTTTCCGTAAAAATGCAAGTCAAAATGAACTTGTGTGGGTTGGACGTATCGGGGTAATCGTGATTGCGGTAATCGCAATTGTTCTTGCGATCGGTGCAAATCCGGCAAATGAAAATGCAAGCTCAATCCTTGACCTTGTAAGTTATGCGTGGGGTGGATTTGGTGCTGCATTCGGTCCAGTCGTTATTCTTTCTCTATTCTGGAAGCGTATGACGCGTAATGGTGCCCTAGCTGGTATAATCGTCGGTGCTATCACGGTCGTTGTATGGAAACAGCTTTCAGGCGGACTGTTTGATTTATACGAAATTGTTCCAGGATTCCTTCTGAACATGCTTGTCATTTGGATTGTAAGTATCATGGGTCCTGAGCCTTCAAAAGAAATCCAAGCAGAATTTGAAGAAGCAAAAGCAAAATAAGCAGATGAAAAATCCCGTATCATGCAATCATGCATGGTATGGGATTTTTTTCTTTGGTAAATCGCTTGTTTAGATTCTTCTTAAAAAGGGGATTTTTAGTGTAAACATGAAGGAGGGTTCCGAATAAATGCAAAAAGTCATTGATCTTATTACATCATTCTCGAGCTGGATATGGGGACCTCCGCTTGTCATTTTCTTAACTGTCAGCGGACTATTCTTAGCTTTCCGATTAGGATTCTTTCATCTGCGTTATGCGGGCTATATTTTTGGTCAAACATTTGGGAAAGTTCTCAAGAAGCCAAAAGGGAAAGGCACGGTATCCCCATTTCAAGCACTTACTTCAGCTTTGGCGAGTACAATTGGAGCTGGTAACATTATTGGGGTGCCTGCGGCAATTATGTTTGGGGGCCCTGGGGCGATTTTTTGGATGTGGGTCATCGCATTAATTGGTATGGTAATTAAATTTGCTGAAAGTGTACTAGCTGTCCATTATCGTGAAAAGAATGAAGATGGCGAATACATTGGCGGGCCGATGTATTATATGACAAAAGGGTTGAACATGAAGTGGCTCGGTGTTTGGTTCGCCATTGCGCTTATGGTTGAGATTATTCCAAGTTCAATGGTTCAAGGAAATGCGGTCGCTTCAGCTGCGGAAGATAGCTTTAACTTACCGCCAATCGTAACAGGCATCATTATGGCCGTTCTTGTTGGTGTTGTTGTTCTTGGCGGCATTCAGCGTATTGGGACTGTAATGGAAAAGGTTGTTCCATTTATGGCAATTTTCTATGTTGGTGCTGTTATTGTCATTTTCTTTATGAACCTTGGCTCTGTGCCAGAGGTGTTCGGACTTATTTTTACACACGCCTTTCAACCATTAGCGCCAGTTGGAGGCTTTACAGGGGCAACGATTGCAGCGACCATTCGCTGGGGCTTTGCTCGCGGGCTTTACTCGAATGAGTCGGGGATCGGTACCGCGCCAATTGCCCATGCTTCGGCAACAACAGATCACCCTGTACGTCAAGGCTTATGGGCATTAACAGGTGTTGTCATTGATACGTTAATTATTTGTTCAGCAACAGCCTTTGTCATTCTTTCATCAGGTGTTTGGAAAAATTCAAATGCCATGGATGACACATCAGGCTTAACAACAAATGCATTTGCACATTATTTCGGTTCAGCAGGCGGAATGGTGTTAACAGGGGCATTGGTCATTTTCGTTGTGTCGACTTTAATTATGCTTGCCTATTATGGCGGACGTCAGGCGGAGTTCTTAATGGGCCGCACTGCAAAAACGGTTATGAAGTTTGTCTATTTAATTTCGATTATTATTGGTTCAATTGGCGGTGCAAAGGTGCTTTGGCAGTTCCTCGACTTCACATTAGCAGCGGTTGTTATTCCAAACATAATTGCCTTGCTGTTATTAAGTAATGTTGTCGTGAAGCTAAAAAATGAATTCTTCCATACAGAAGGGAAGTATTATCAAAAAGACGTGCACGGCACGTAACAGTTGATGTATGGAAAGGTCCGAAAGGCTAACATAGTCTTTCGGGCTTTTTTGTGTTTTGTGAAAAAACCTTATACTTTAAGACTTTAATTCATCAAATCTTGCTTCATGACGCGTTTTTTTGGTATTATCATGGTATTGTGGAATGATCGATCAACTTTGGAGGTGAAGGGTATGTCCCGTATTGATAAGGAACAAGTAAAGCACGTAGCACATTTGGCTCGTTTGGCGATTTCAGAAGAAGAAGCTGAGCTATTCACAAAGCAACTAGATGCGATCATCAGCTATGCTGAGCAGTTGCAGGAATTAGATACAGAAAACGTTGAGCCAACAACTCACGTATTAGATATCAAAAACGTATTACGTGAAGATGAGCCAAGACAATGGTTAACACAGGAAGACGTTCTGAAGAATGCACCAGATTCTGCGAACGGCCAAATCCGTGTACCATCCATTTTAGAGTAAGGAGGGGAATGACAGATGTCACTATTTGATAAGAAGATGTCCGAGCTGCACCAAATGCTTCAAGCGAAAGAAATTAAGGTGCAGGACTTAGTGGAAGAATCATACAAACGCATTCATGAAGTCGATGATAAAGTGAAAGCGTTTTTGACATTAAATGAAGAAGAAGCAGTTCTCAAAGCAAAAGAATTAGATGAAAAAATCGGTGGAGCGGCTGATTTAGGCGTTCTTTTCGGTATGCCGATTGGAATTAAAGATAACATCGTTACGAAAGGATTGCGCACGACTGCTGCAAGTAAAATCCTTGATAACTTCGATCCTTTACATAACGCAACGGTTGTTGACAAGCTAAATGCTGCAGAAGCAGTTGCAATCGGGAAATTGAACATGGATGAATTTGCAATGGGTTCATCTACTGAGAATTCTGGTTATGCACGTACACGCAATCCGTGGAATACAGACCACGTTCCAGGCGGTTCAAGTGGTGGTTCTGCAGCGGCAGTTGCATCTGGACAAGTTCCATTTGCACTTGGTACAGACACAGGCGGTTCAATCCGTCAGCCAGCATCTTTCTGTGGTGTCGTTGGCTTAAAACCTACATATGGCCGTGTATCTCGTTTCGGTTTGATTGCGTTCGCATCTTCACTAGACCAAATCGGTCCACTAACACGTAATGTTGAAGACAATGCGTTTATCTTAAATACAATTGCCGGTCATGACAAAATGGACTCTACTTCTGCAAATGTAGAGGTTCCTGACTATACAGCTGCACTAACAGGCGATGTGAAAGGCTTGAAGATCGCAGTACCGAAGGAATATCTAGCAGAAGGTGTTAATGAAGAAGTACGTAAATCCGTGCTTGAAGCATTGAAAGTTCTTGAAGGCATGGGCGCAACATGGGAAGAAGTTTCTCTTCCACACTCGAAGTATGCAGTTGCAACGTATTACTTGCTTGCGTCTTCAGAAGCGTCTGCGAACCTTGCACGCTTTGACGGTGTTCGCTATGGTGTCCGCTCGCAAAATGCTGAGAACTTGATCGATATGTTCAAGCTTTCTCGTAGCGAAGGCTTCGGTGAGGAAGTAAAACGCCGTATCATGCTCGGTACGTTTGCATTAAGCTCAGGTTACTATGATGCTTATTACAAGAAAGCACAAAAAGTTCGTACATTGATCAAAAATGATTTCGAAAAAGTATTTGAAGATTACGATGTCATTATTGGACCAACTGCGCCAACACCAGCGTTCAAAATTGGTGAAAATGTAGATGATCCACTAACAATGTATGCGAACGATATTTTAACAATTCCTGTGAACCTTGCAGGTGTTCCAGGTATCTCTGTTCCATGTGGATTCTCAGAGAATAAGCTTCCGATCGGCTTGCAAATTATCGGTAAGCATTTCGATGAAAGCACAGTATATCGTGTAGCTCACGCGTATGAGCAAGCGACAGATTATAATAAAGCAAAACCAGAATTGTAAGGGGTGAGAGAGAAGATGAACTTTGAAACGATAATCGGACTTGAGGTCCACGTTGAATTAAAGACGAACACAAAAATTTTCTGCGGTTGTTCAACAGCATTCGGTGCACCCCCGAACACGAATACATGCCCGATCTGCCAAGGGCACCCTGGGGTTCTGCCAGTTATGAACCGTGAAGCTGTGAACTATGCAATGCGCGCAGCAATGGCGCTTAACTGCGAAATCGCAACAGATACGAAGTTTGACCGTAAGAACTATTTCTATCCAGATAATCCAAAAGCTTATCAAATTTCTCAATTTGACAAGCCGATCGGCGAGAACGGTTGGATTGAAATCGAAGTAGGCGGCGAAACGAAGAAGATCGGTATTACACGTCTTCACCTTGAAGAAGATGCTGGTAAGCTGACACATACAGGCGACGGTCATTCACTTGTTGACTTAAACCGTCAAGGTACACCGCTTGTCGAGATCGTATCTGAGCCAGATATCCGTACACCAGAAGAAGCGTATGCGTATCTTGAAAAATTAAAATCAATTATTCAATATACAGGCGTTTCCGATTGTAAGATGGAAGAAGGCTCCCTGCGCTGTGATGCGAACATCTCTCTTCGTCCATTAGGTCAAGAAGAGTTCGGTACGAAAACAGAGCTGAAAAACTTAAACTCATTTGCTTTCGTACGTGCAGGTCTTGAATATGAAGAAAAGCGTCAAGAGCAAGAGCTTATTTCAGGCGGTGTCATTGAGCAGGAAACACGCCGTTATGATGAAGCGAAGAAGAAAACGATTCTAATGCGTGTGAAGGAAGGCTCTGATGATTACCGTTACTTCCCTGAGCCGGATCTTGTTGACCTTCATATCGATGACGAATGGAAAGAACGTATACGCACAGAAATTCCTGAGCTTCCAGATGCTCGCCGTGAGCGCTATGTTCGTGACCTAGGCTTACCTGAGTATGATGCGAAGGTATTAACGCTTACGAAGGAAATGTCTGATTTCTTCGAAGAAACGGTTGAAAAAGGTGCAGATGCAAAGCAGGCTGCAAACTGGATGATGGGTGAAGTATCTGCATACTTAAATGCAGAGCAGGTTGAGCTTGAAGATACGAAGCTTGCACCAGAAGGCCTTGCGAAGATGATTTCTCTAATTGAAAAAGGAACAATCTCTTCTAAAATCGCGAAGAAAGTCTTCAAGGAGCTTATTACAGAAGGCGGCGACCCTGAGCAAATCGTTAAAGATAAAGGGCTTGTCCAAATCTCTGATGAAGGTGAATTGAAGAAGATTGTTGTCGGCATCATGGATAATAATCCGCAATCAATTGAAGATTACAAAAATGGTAAAGATAAAGCACTTGGCTTCTTAGTTGGTCAAGTAATGAAAGAAACACGTGGTAAAGCAAACCCACCAATGGTAAACAAGATCATCCTAGAAGAAATGGAAAATCGCTAAAACGAGCTTCGCCGGTTTCTCTTATGCAAGAGAGACCGGCTTTTCCATATGCGAATAAGTTTACTGATATATTGGTTAAAGTTCGGAATTTGCTTGTAATTGACTGAGTTGTTCATGATTTTACATAGATATTTCGGAAAATGTGTGTTATATTACGTGTAAGTGAAAAATCGCAGTGACTGACGACATTAAGTGGAATAGACCACGAGGGAGCTGCGTCGTAAGCCAAGCCGGTCGTCTGGGCAGAGACAGAAGATGTCTCTTTTGATTTTTTCAGGAGGGAATAGAGTGGAAAATCAAATTATTCTAGACGGTAAATTAGTATCACAAGAGGTAAAAGACAGCCTTAAGCCACGAGTAGAAAAGTTAACAGAACAAGGTGTGAAGCCTTGTCTAGCAACAATTCTAGTTGGTGAAGACCCATCTTCGGCTACTTACGTACGCATGAAAGGGAACGCATGTGAGCGTCTTGGCATCGAATCACGTCGTATCCATCTTCCAGAAGAAACAACAACAGAAGAGCTGTTGAACACAATTAATGATTTAAATAATGACAACAATGTACACGGCATTCTGCTTCAGCACCCTGTTCCAAGTCAAATTGATGAGCGCGCGGCATTCGAAGCGATTCATATTGATAAGGATGTTGATGGGGTAACAAGCCTTGGCTTCGGACAGACAGCTTTCGGGTTCGGATTGTACCCATCATGTACACCGGCTGCGATTCTGCAAATTATCGATCACTACAATCTGCCTGTTGAAGGAAAGCACGCAGTTGTTGTAGGCCGTAGTCCAATTCTCGGGAAGCCTGTTTCAATGATGCTGTTAAACCGTAACGCAACGGTGACGACTTGTCATTCGAAAACAGAGAACTTACCTGAACTTGTTCGCCAAGCAGATATCGTCGTTGCAGCTGTAGGCCGTCCGAACTTTATCCAAGGTGATTGGATTAAAGAAGGTGCCGTTGTCTTAGACGCAGGCTACAACAAAGGAAACATCGGTGACGCTGACTATGAAGCGTGTAAGGAGAAAGCAAGCGCCATTACACCAGTTCCAGGCGGCGTAGGTCCTGTTACAATTTCAATGCTGTTGAAGCATACCGTTGATGCAGCTGAGAAGACGTTGGAAAAGTAAATCCGCAATACGTGAAAACCTCTGCATTTTTGCAGGGGTTTTATTTTTTTGAAAACAAATTTCCAATAAAGTGTAGTGGTAGGAGAAAATTGTTCGTCTATTAAAGTGGATATGAAAAAAGAGGAAAGGGGGAGAGGGTGATTGAGGATGAAAAGCTCGTCCGACAAGTATTAGCAGGAAATGAACATGCTTTCCGTATACTTGTTGCGACCTATCACCAACCATTATTTAAAGCAGTCTATCCAATTTTGAGAAATGAAAAGGATGCAGAAGATGCTGTACAAGAGAGCTTCATTCGAATCTATTACGCTCTTCCCCGTTATCAGTTTCAAGGATTAAAAACATGGATGACACGCATTGCTGTGAACCATGCAATTGATATGAAACGAAAAGCGATGCGCCAAGTGGAGGCTGTACATGAACCTATTCAACAAGCTGGCGGAGAGAACTTAGAAACGTTCGTCATAAGGAAAGAAGAGCATGAAGCTATTCGCCGCAAGCTTGCTGAACTGCCTACGAATTATCGAGACGTGATACAAGCTTTTTATATTGATGAAAAGAGCTGCCGTGAAATTGCTTCAGACGAAGAAGTCACTATAAAAACTGTAGAAACAAAGTTGTACCGAGCTAGGCAGTGGATGAAGAAGAATTGGAAGGAGGAAGATTTCAATTGAGACACTATGAAACAGTTGAGTGGAAGAGTTACATAGATGGCGGGAAAACCGAAGAAGAGCAGTGCCAAATGGAAGAACATCTCTATCAGTGTGATGAATGCTTTCTTGCGTATACCTATGCGCTTGAAGCAGAGAAAGAGGCGCTTCCTTCTATTCAAGATTCCACACAATTCATTGAGCAAGTATCGCGACAGCTTACGAAAACAAAAGCAGCCCGCCAGCCGAGTAAAAAGAAATCGCTCAAGCATTATGGGATTGCAGTTGCTTGTACGTTATTACTAATGAGTTCAGGTGTCTTTCAGTCGCTGACAGGGATTGCTGACAAGGTTGAACAACAAAACCAGGTAACAGACTATCAACCTCTTTCCAATCAAATGATGAATAAAACTGTAAGCTTGATCGATAAGTTAGAAGAATCACAGAGGGGGCATAATGATGAATAGAAATCCTGCTATTGCTTTGTTATTATCCATCATTCCTGGCTTAGGCCATATTTTCTTAGAAAAACAAATTCGTGGTATTATCTACCTGATTGGTTTCTTCCTTCCAATTATAGGAGGAGTAGGGCTGGCTTTTCTCATTCATGATGATGTGCCGCTCATTATCGGGGTAGCTGGTGGAGGTTTTATCTGGTTTGTCACGCTGATTGATATGGTTGTGACATTAATGCGCAAGCCGCAACAGGTGAATGAACAAGAGGGAGTCATGGAGCAAACTACATTACAGTCAGGACGGTTTTTTACAATATTGTTGTCGTTCGTCCCGGGGCTTGGTCACTTTCAGCTTGGACTTATGACTCGTGGGTTTACATTTCTCGTGAGTTTTTTTGGGATTGCTGTTATGATTCTGTTCATTTCGTTTCTTTCGAGACAAGGAGAGTTTTTTGTTTTTATGGGGATTCTGCCTGTTCTTTGGTTATACAGCTTCTTTGACGCTTTACAACTATTAGGGAAGAAGGAGCAGGGCGAGGAACTTGAGGACCGCTCGATTATTGAGGACTTAGAGGCATCACGTCGCCAAGGGAAGAAAAGTAAAACCATTGCTGTCATGCTTGCTGTTTTTCCAGGGGCAGGACATTTATATCTCGGTATGCAAAAGCGCGGGCTTCAATTAATGGGAGCGTTTCTGCTTTCGATTTACGTATTAGATGTGCTGCGCCTTTCTCTTTTCTTCTTCTTAATTCCGATTGTTTGGTTTTATAGTTTCTTTGATGCTTTACAGCGCACGTCGCAGACAGAAGAACAAATTGAAGTTGAAGATGAACCGATTTTTTCATTTTTGCAGCGTTATCAGAAATGGATTGGTCTTGGTTTGTTATTCATCGGATTCTATTATTTAATGGATCAAATATTCATTCCGGCATTCTCACCGCATATTGAGCAGATGTTTGGAGTAGATATAAGGTTTGTCATCAATCGTTATCTTCAAACAGCGCTTGTGTGTATTCTAATGATTGGTGGAGGCGTTAAGCTCCTTCTTGATAATCGGACGCGGAAGAAGGAAGAAATATTAAATGGAACAAATGAATAGCAAATAGGTAGCGGTTCTCCTGTTCCGGAGAGCCCTTATTCTTTGGTTCACCTCCGCTTTCTATATAATTCCATCTCTTTATAGTTGAAAAAGTGCCTTCAAAAGGCGTATGATATATGATGTTAATCAAAGTTTACGTGGAATTAATTGGATTGGCAGGTTGATATGTATGAAACGAGCACGTTTAATATATAACCCTACATCAGGCAGAGAATTATTGAAGAAGCAATTAGCGTCTGTTCTGCAAATATTAGAAGAAGCTGGTTACGAAACGTCTTGTCATGCAACAACAGGTGCAGGATGTGCAACGAGAGCAGCTAAGCAGGCGGTTGAGCGCGAATTTGACGTTGTGATTGCTGCTGGCGGTGACGGGACCATTAATGAAGTCGTCAATGGCCTAGCTGAAATGCCTCATCGGCCGAAGCTCGGCATTATCCCATCCGGAACGACGAATGACTTTGCGCGCGCGATCGGTGTGCCGCGTTCGATTCATAAGGCGTGTGAAATCATTGCACAAGGCCATACCGAACCAATTGACATCGGTCGGGTGAATGGCCATTACTTTATAAATATCGCAGGCGGAGGACGCCTTACAGAGCTTACATATGAGGTGCCAAGTAAGCTGAAGACGGTTCTTGGACAACTTGCTTATTATTTAAAAGGCGTCGAGATGCTGCCTTCCTTAAAGCCAGTATCTGTTCGCATTGAATATGATGGCAAGCTCTATGAAGGCGAAATCATGCTGTTCCTAGTCGCGAATACAAACTCTGTCGGCGGCTTCGAGAAGCTTGCGCCACAGGCATCTATGAATGATGGAATGTTTGATCTACTTATTCTTGAAAAGACAAATGTCGCAGACTTTGTCCGTATCGCTTCACAAGCCCTGCGCGGTGAGCATGTGAATGACAAACGAATTATTTATACGAAAGCAAATCGTGTTAAGATTTATACAGAGGATAAAATGCAGCTTAACCTTGATGGTGAGTACGGCGGCGTACTACCGGGTGAGTTCGTGAACTTGTATCAGCATCTTGATATTTTCGTGCCAAGAACTGAACAAGCTGATATGGGAGAAATCTAAGAGAACCGTCCATTCCGGGGCGGTTTTTCCTTTGCATACGTAATGGTACAATAATAGAAGAATTTTAAAACGAAAAGGAAGAGAACGATGACAAAACCAAAACCACCTGTAACGAAGAATGACAAAGTCTTTGTTACGTTTGAAGATTTGACACACGAAGGAGCGGGTGTTGCGAAAGTAGACGGTTACCCACTCTTCGTTCCGTACGGTCTTCCAGGCGAACGGGCAGAAGTGAAAGTGACAAAAGTAAAGAAGAACTTCGGATTCGGACGCATCGAAACGTTAATCGAAGAAAGCCCTGAGCGTGTCGAACCGCCATGCCCGATCTATCGCCCATGCGGCGGCTGTCAGCTCCAGCACATGTCGTACAAGGCCCAGGCTGAATATAAGCAGAAGCATGTGAAGGACGTGATGGCACGCATCGGCCACTTGCCAGACGTTCCTGTTCACCCTGTGCTTGGAATGGACGAGCCGTGGAATTACCGAAACAAAGCCCAAGTACCAGTCGGTGAGCGTGAAGGAAAGCTGATTGCAGGCTTCTATCAGAAGCGCAGTCATTCGATTATTGATATGGAGTCCTGTCTGATTCAAGCTGAAGATAATGACACGGTCATTCAAGGTGTGAAGCGGATTGCGGATAAGTACGGCATTCGTGCATACGACGAGAAGAAGCACCAAGGCACTCTGCGTCATATTATGACACGCACAAGCCGAAACAGCGGTCAGGTGATGCTTGTCATTGTCACAAAGAACGAACAGCTTCCGCATAAGAAGAAGCTGATTGATAGCATCACAGCTCACTATCCGCAAGTCGCTTCCGTCGTTCAGAACGTCAATCCGAAGCGCACGAACGTTATTTTCGGTGATAAGACAACCGTCCTTTGGGGAGAGGAATACCTGTATGACACAATCGGCGATATCAAATTCGCCATTTCAGCACGTTCATTCTATCAGGTAAACCCAGAGCAAACGAAAGTGCTTTATGATAAAGCCTTAGAATACGCCCAGTTAACAGGGGAAGAAACCGTTATTGACGCCTATTGCGGCATCGGTACGATTTCATTATTCCTCGCTCAGAAAGCAAAGAAAGTATACGGAGTGGAAATCGTCCCAGAAGCCATTGAAGACGCAAAGCGAAACGCAGAACTAAACGGCTTCAACAACGTCGAATTCGCAGCAGGCGAAGCAGAAACACTCATTCCGCAGTGGCACAAGCAAGGCATCCATGCAGACGTTATCGTCGTCGACCCGCCACGCAAAGGCTGCGACGAATCCTTACTGCAAACAATGCTAGAAATGAAGCCAAAGCGAATCGTCTATGTATCATGCAACCCAGCTACCTTGGCACGTGATTTGCAGATTTTAGAGGGCGGCGGATATCAGACAAAGGAAGTGCAGCCAGTGGATATGTTTCCGCAGACGATGCACGTGGAGAATGTTGCTTGGTTGGAGAGAAGTGAATAGTAGGGAGAAAGCTTACCAGCGAGTGTTGGTAGGCTTTTTTGTTTGGGTTAGTTGTTTTGAAGTGGAAAAAATATAAGGTTTTGTATTTTGGTTTGTGGGGTGGGGACAGTCTGAATGTTCGTGGATGATGGGGAAAAATGGGGTTTGAGCAAGAGGGTTCTTTAGAGTTGTTATACTCTAGGAAGGTATTTATGAGAAAGAAAAGCTTAAAGGATATGTACACTTAAACCAATGAATTTTATGGAGAAATTATATAGACTTTGAAAAAGATTATTTTTGGATAAAATTTTGTTTTAAAAGTAAAAATTTATCTTTTTTTGAAGTAATTTGATTTTGTTTGTAGTATAATTTGTATTATAAAACAATTCTATCGAACTAATATACTATAGATACTTAAATTGTAATCTTTTGGGAGGAGAGCTATTAAAGTGAGCTATTGCTACATTCATAAAGACCATCAATCAGTAGGGACTTGTGTAGGGTGCGGCAAGTTTATTTGTGAAAATTGTAATACAGAGATTAAAGGTAAGAATTATTGTAAAAAATGTGTAGAAGAATTACTTAATGAGAGTAATAGAAGAATAGAGAATTTAGAAAATAACAAAAATAATCAACCTATGGTATTTATGAATGCAGGTGGAGCAAGTTCTTCTAGTTCATCATCTAGTTCTTCAAGTAGTAATAATAATGATAACGGTTTTTCAAGAAGAATTACTAAAAGTAAAACAACTGCTGGAGTATTAGCCATTTTACTTGGAGGAGTTGGTGCTCACAAGTTCTATCTTGGTAGATGGGGATGGGGTATCATTTATTTATTTTTATGTTGGACATATATACCGCTAGTAGTTGGTTTAATAGAAGGAATTATTTATCTTGTATCTAATCCAAATGACTTTGCAAGAAAACATGATCCCGGTTTTTATTAATATTTGTGTCTAAAATTAGGTAACATAAATATATTACTATAATCTTATTTGTTACTGCTGGATACTTTACATTTTAACCTAAAAATATACTTATTTATAACAGTACATATCTTTTATAGATTTGAATTTGCTATTATAAGCTTCTATATCTTTTGGGGAAACTAGGAACTGTCTCTCGCTGTGAACAAGCGTTATATAATAAGCTCTGTTGATTAAAATCTGCAGGGCTTTTCTTGTTTCTATTTTGTTTTAAGGAAAACAAGTGTGGTGGGGGACAACCCACTATGGGTAGCTGGGGACAGTCTCCAGCTATGATAAAGTTTTAACGTAGTAAAGTAATTTTAAAGTGAAATATTGGGATTTCATAGCTTATCAGATATTCAATCTTTTCTAGAACAATACGCAAACAACGCCATCCATCATAACTAAATCAAGCAAGAGGAGCATCACCTATATTTGAGAGGAAGTGAGTGGTGATAAGAACTTCCTCAGCTTGTTTAACAAACAAATGGAATAGTATAATAAGGTTAATAAGCATTACTTGGGAGGGGGATATTCTTGTGGACAAGTTTGAGCGTAAGTTAAATCAAAGTGTTTCTAATCTGGAGCAGGCTCTCTATCGGTTAGAGGAAGCATTGAAAGAAGATCTAAGCAATAGTCTTGTGGTAGATGGGACAATACAGCGCTTTGAATTTACCATCGAATTGTATTGGAAGACACTAAAAAGGCTTTTAGAGTCTGAAGGAATAGAAACAAAAACACCTAAAGAGACACTGAAAGAAGCATACCAAGCTGGGTGGTTAGAAAATGAAAGCGCATGGCTTCAGATGTTGAAGGATCGAAATGAAACATCACATACATATAATGAAGAATTAGCATTGGACATCTTAGAAAACATCAAAACTTACTTTCCAGAAATGAAATCAACTTTTTTGTTTGTAAAAGAAAAAGTGAAAGGTTAAAACAAATGATTCCACCACATGTTACAAATCAAATTCATCAAGTAGCCAAATGTTTCCCAGATATTCAAGAGATATTATTGTTCGGCTCTAGGGCTTATGGTGATTATACTGAGCGCTCTGATATTGACCTTGCTGTAATTGCACCACAAATGAAGGAATATCAATGGCTTTTATTTATGGAAAGAATAGAGGAAGTAGAAACTTTGCTAAAGATCGATTTGATACGCTGGGAATCAGCTCCTGTAAAGCTTAAAGAAGAAATTAAAAAGTATTATCATACATTATATTCAGCGATTGGGGACAGTCCCCCGCTATGATAAAGTGTCAAAGCATAGCTTATCCACTCCACTTTTCTATCAAAAAAACCAAATCCAAAAACAACAACCAAAACCGCAACATGACAATCTTCATTAGAAGAATTGCCATGATTGCGGTTTTTTTAGAAGCTAAAGAAACCTTTATTAAAGAGAACACAGAGAAATTAAGGAGGATTCCATGCTTGTCATTTCCATTGTGTCCACCATTATTCTACTGACTATAGCTATAGTCCTTACTGCAAAATTCTCCTTCAATAAGATGGTGAAGAAAGAAATCCAGCATTTATTGAGCAGTGTGAAGGCCAGTGACCAAATAATTAAAAAAGATGACATCGCACACCTGCCAACACCTATTCAAAACTGGCTTTCCCACTCAGGAGTTATTGGTAAAAAGGTAATGAATACTGTAGATATAAAACAGAAAGCTTCGCTGAGGTTAGCAAAGGATAAGCCTTGGATGAGAGTGAAGGCGAAGCAATTTGTAGCACTCCACGAACCGAGCTTTATTTGGCATGCTGATATTAAAGCTGCGCCGTTTTTTCATATTGCAGGGAGAGACTGTTATGTGGGTGGGCGAGGGCATATGTTAATTAAGGTGCTATCGTTATTAACGGTGGCGAATGCGAAAGGGAATGAAATCGACCAAGGATCGCTATTGCGTTATTTGGCTGAATCAGTTTGGTATCCGACTGCTGCGTTAGAAGGTTATATAACTTGGGAAGAAATCGATGAACATACTGCGAAAGCAACGATGAGCTATGAGGGCATTGAAGCATCAGGTGTTTTTACTTTTAATGAAAAATCCGAGCCGATTCGTTTTAAAGCAGAGCGATATATGGAAAGGGAAGGCGACTATTCATTAGAGACATGGTTAATCACGATGAGAGAGTTTCGGTCGTTTGATGGCATTGCGGTACCAAGTAGAGGGGAGATAACATGGAAGTTGGCTGAAGGTGATTTTACATGGTTTACATTTGAGGTAACAGATCTCCATTATGATTAAAAGGGAATATGATGAGCATCTTATAACGAACAACTAGGGCCAATCTTAAAGTGAAAAGGGGGGAAAAATCATGATGATATTCGGCATAATAGTTGGAGTGATTGCGGTCCTTATGTTAATTGGTTGGATTATACATTCTACATATTTTAAAAGGAAATTAGAACAAATAAAGCCTTATGGCCAATTTGTTGACGTTGAAGACGGACATATGCATGTCTATTCAATGGGAAGTGGAGAGAAAACAATTGTATTACTACCTGGTATGGGTGTTGGGCTTCCGACTGCTGATTTTGCACCACTCATGCGTAAACTCAGTGAAAAATACAAGGTTGTTATTGTCGAGTATTTTGGTGTAGGTTTTAGCAGTGAAACATCAAAGCCGCGTACCAGTGAAAATTATGTTGAAGAAATAAGAGCTGCACTGTACCAGGCGGGTTTTAAAGCACCGTATGTTTTGATGCCGCACTCAATATCAAGCGTTTATAGTGAGCATTATGCGGCAAAATATCCGGAAGAAGTAGAAGCTATTATCTCTCTTGACGGGACATCTACTGCTT
Source organism: Bacillus tianshenii (assembly GCA_020524525.2). Classification (NCBI taxonomy): domain Bacteria; kingdom Bacillati; phylum Bacillota; class Bacilli; order Caryophanales; family Bacillaceae; genus Sutcliffiella; species Sutcliffiella tianshenii. The sequence continues at coordinate 3,642,553 of CP129018.1, forward strand.
TTTATGCAGAAATGCCGGCCGTTATAAAATCTATCCTTCCGATTGCAAAATTTCAACAAGCAATAGGCACCCTTTCATTTATAGCACCTTTAACCGTAAACAAAAAGAAACTACTTTCAAATGGATATTCAGAAAAAGAGATAAGTGAGATGGTTATCTTTGCGGGCTTTTCAATCAATAACACTCTTTTAGAGCAGATGGCAAGTTCCTCTGAATTTATAAAACAAACTATTGATTTACCATTCCCTGAATCTGTCCCGTATTTTAAAATCATTTCGAAACAGACCTACGAAACTTCGAATACACAGTTTAAGAAGGCTAAAATGACCCCCCAGGAATATCAATATAAACATCTTGAGCGGATTGGTAAACACGCAAAATATGAAGTACTAAATGGCACACATTTTATTTATTTAAACAATGTAGACCGAATTGCAAAGATTACTGAGGATTTATTATTCAATGCGGAGCCAATAAATGAAGAGAGTCCCCCACTAAGATAAAGCATTAGTATCAGTTCTGGTGAGTAAAATCTCTCGAATGGAAATATCTACAGAAAACCAATACGCGATTGAGGATAGAGAAATGATAGAGGCGGATAATGGAAGGTATATGAATATTCTCTATAACAGGAAAAGTTGTTTGAATTCCAGCTCACATGCCAGAAAATATTGAACGCTTTCGAACAACTGTAGCAGGCGCGTTATCATGATTTGAATACAAGGAAATAGACATTGCTTTACATTTGAATGATGATATCTTACAATTGCCGACAGTATGAAGATGGAGGGGAGAGCAACAATGAATAAAAGGTGGCTATTAAGCTTATTACTTGTAGCACTCGTATCTGTCACAGCCGCGTGCGGTAATGGAGAAGAAGCAGGGAAAGACACAAATAAGGAAGCAGAAACACAGCAAGAAGAGTCTGCAGAAAATAAGAAATCAGAAAAAACGAGCAAACAGCCAGAAATGCCGAAGCCTGACTTTGAAGGCGTACCTAAGGTAGTAGCTGTTGTAAATGGTGAAGATATTCCTCGAAAAGAGTTCGAAGATGTGTATACAGGTCAGTTCCAACAAGCAGCACTTCAATCTCAAATGTCTGGACAAGAAGTGAATCAGGAGCAATTGCGTAAACAGGTTGTAGATGGCATGGTAAACCAAGAGCTACTTACCCAAGAGGCAAACAGCGGAAACTATACGGCTTCAGAGGAAGAAGTTAATCAATTTCTCGATAAAGTCGTGAAGCAAAATGGACTTGAATCAAAAGAGAAACTGATGAAGATGCTTGAGAAGCAAGGAATGGACAAGGAAGAAGTCATGTCACAAGTAAAAACACAAGTGAAGGTCGACCAGCTTATCGAAAGCAAGCATGGTGAGGTCAAGGTAACCGAACAAGAACTGAAAAAAGCGTACGAACAGACGAAAAAAATGCAGTCTCAAATGGGTGGAGGAGAAAAAGCAAAAATGCCTTCATTTGAGGAAATGAAACCAAAATTGAAAGAGCAGGTAGAAGGGCAAAAGAAAGCAGAAGCCACTCAATCCATTGTGAAAAAGCTTCGTGAAGACGCAGAGGTAAAGATTAACCTTTAACATATGAAACAGAATTTTGAGCGATTCATTCCATTATTGTAGCTTTGGGGTGAATCGCTTATTTTTTTGATAAGCTATTCTTTCCCTTTCTCTTCGTCGGTTGTTCTGCTTCCAGATAAATCTTGATATAATAAGGGGAGTGCAAAACAAATGAAAAGGAGGGGAGGCTATGAAAGAGCTCCTCATTAAATACATGAAACGTTTTTCAAGCCTCAGTGAAGAAGAGCTAAGGAAACTTACGACCGATGTTCCTGTTGCTTCCTTTAAGAAAGGGACCATCCTGTTACAACAAGGAGATGTTCCTAATAAATGTTATTTTGTCTTAGAAGGCTGTGTTCGCCAATATGCTGTGAGTGCAGATGGAAAAGAGACTACGTTTAATTTTTTCACAGAAGAGCAAAGTGTTACGATCTTCAACCAACATGCTATTGATAAAGCTTCAAAATATTCACTTAGCTGTTTGGAAGATTGTACACTCGTAGTAGGTGATTTATCTACAGAGCAGGACATGTACGATAAACATCCGGTCTTACAAATGATGACCCGTAAAATGATTGAAGAAGATATCGGTAACATGCGTGATGATTTTGCTTCCTTCATCGCTTCTTCGCCGGAAGAGAGATACAATGCATTGGTCGAAAAGAGACCTGATTTGATCAACAGAGTGCCTCAGTATCAGCTAGCCAGTTATCTTGGAATTACGCCAGAATCCCTTAGTCGCATTAAAAAGCGCACAGAAGCAAGTCATCTGAGAGTTGTAGATTAATCGGCAGATGGCAGTTTTCTTCCTTTCGCCAATAGCCAAATACCAAAACCCAGTTCACCAAAAAACATTGGTATTATAAGAATGGTTTCCAATATTCCAGTTAAACGGTCAAGTTGAGGAATAAGTTGATACATGACATGAACAAGTGTATAGCTAAAACCAGCTACAACGACCAATCTGCTAATTAATTTGGGCACTTGATTTGATTTGCATGCTACAAAACCGGTAATTATAAGGTGCAACCCAAAGATAATCAGTCCCATTGACCAGATCGATTCAAAAGATGCAAACGATAACATAATTTGTGAAGCGGCTCTATCCACCGGTTCTCCAAACGAAGCTTTTGCAACGGTATTGTTGACAATAACTAGATGTGATACTGCTATTCCAAGCATTGCTGTGTAAAGCAAGCGAAGCAAACCAACTATTAACGCATGTTTTCGCTGAAATGGTTTCAAGAAAATATAAAACCCCCACGCGACTAATAAATCCATCATAATAATAACGATCCATCCGATAATTTCCAATTTAAACAATGAACCAGATGCTTGGATGTTTTTTAGTGTAGTTAAGCCATCACCATTAATAACGATCGAGCTGTGTACATATCCATATGAAAAAAATGCAGAAACGGTCATGATTAGCAAAGCTGCCCCGGAAATGATTGCAGCCTTTTGCTGTGTGTTTCGAGCTGTACTTGTTCTCATAAAGAACCTCCTCATACATGATTTCATGTATGAGTTTAACTTAGCTCTGCGTAGGCCTCATTGATTTAAGTCAAGAAATCAATTTTTTTGTATATGTGGGTTTCCTGACCAGACTAGGCGACTTTGACTTGAAGCTTATCGTTTTCCTCGCTTTGACATCCCGATTGCAAACTTTTCAAACCCAAACGTTTCATAATAAGCTTCTAAGCTTTCTTCACACATAAGTTGTGGAATAACACCATTTTGTTCACAATGTTCAATCATTCTTTTCATCATTTCTTTTCCGATACCGTTAGATTGGTGGCTTGGTAAAACACCTAGCCCGCAAATAATGCCAGTAATAACACCATCTGAAATAATTCGTCCCATGCCTATCAAATGTTCGCCATCATAGGCATAAATCGCATACCAGCTCTGTTTGCACATTTTTTCTAAATCAGAGGAGGTTAGCTTAAGTGAATTCCACCCTAAAGCTTCATATACAGTTTCTAACTCAGCAAAGTTATCTGGACCATTCATTGAATATGTTATCCGTTTTTCCATTAAAACAGCTCCTTCTATCCCAATTTGTTCAGCCAATCAACGAGAAGGTTGATCAATATATATTCCATCCTGACAATTCGGACAGATAACTTCATCATGCCATATTTCATCTATTGGTTTATTAGGATTTTCTAAAAGGTCATAAAGCACAAGCGAAACTTTACATGATTTACAGGCTTTATGTTACTTTTTTCTATAGTATTGTTTAACTTGTTGGTTAGCTGTTCTTCTTGCGACAATTAAGATTCGCAGGAATTATGGCAGTCCATCATTAGCAAGAAGAAAGTGCAACGAGAGGTTGTGGAGCAGTTTCAATTTGTTTACTCATTAAACCATGTCTGGCCGCGTTCTTCTTTTAATTTTCTCATCTTTTCGACCCACTTATCAATCTTATCGCGAATCGCAGCGGCTTTGGCATCAGTTTTATCACGGTTTTCTTCAGCGAGTGTGTAATACAATTCTTTGATGGCTTTCTGGCGTTTGTCAGACCATTCCTCCAATTGTGAGGCTTGTTCTTCTGAAATCCATTCATTGTCGGACATAACTTCAATGGCTTCATCGATTCGAAGCGTTTCACGCCAACCGATATACCAAAGCTTATGCGGGAACTCTTCTGCGTTATCATATTCATCTCCAATTTCCCAGCCGTCTGGAGCCATTGTATGTGCCCACGCTAAATCCATAAAGGACGGCAACCACTCATATTGAATCGTGTTTTCTAGCTCTTGTGGGTTATCAGCTTTATAGTAGTTTCCATTGCCAGCCTCTGCTACTTCCTTCAATTGATTTTCTGCTTCAGCATCTACATCAAATCCGATAATATTTACCGCATTGTTCGTGTTGCTTGCAGCAAGTGTTTTGCTGGCCTGAACAGGGTCACCGCCACATGTTTCAGCACCATCACTTACTATGTAAACCGTCGTTCCGCCTTCATATCCTTCACTCATGTCAGTCGCTTTTTGAATCGCTCCTGCAAGCGGGGTCCATCCTTTACTTTCAAATGAGTTAACCGCCTCTTGAAAGCTTTCTTTCTTGTATTCTCCCATTGGATAGATTTCTTCAATTCCGGAACATGACTTCTCCTTATCACTGTCAGCTTCAGAACCTTTATGGCCGTAGACAACGAGCGAAACCTCACTGGTTTGGCCAATGGATTGTGCGAAGCTTTTTACCGCATTCTTTGCAATCTGCATTTTCATCTTTCCGTCTGCTTGCAGCAGCATACTTGAGCTGGCATCAAGTAGAATGATTGCTTTACTAGGAGCTTCTTTCTTTTCTTGACTTTCTGATTTTGTCGGGTCAGGTAAATAAGGCTCTTGAAATTGAGGTTTATAGTTTTCTGATTGATCAATTACTTTTTCATAGTGTGGGCTTGCAAGCAGAGAGAGCAGCCCTTTCTTTATTGTGTCTATGTCATCAGCAGACTCTGTCAGCTCTTGCAGCTTATCCGGCAATTTACTTTCAACCTCAGGTGAGAGTTCAGGTAGATGGAACCCATTGAATTCCTGAACATCCTCTTCATATGGTAAATGCTCCATCATCGTTCCACCTGGCAGATTCCTCAACGCTTCACGCGATACATCAAGCTCAATCGATTCGTAATTCTGTTTCGGTTCTTTTGTTTCTTCTATTTCCTGTTTGTCGACCTCTTTCGTTGCAGCTTCCTCTTGGTTATTGCACGCTGTCAGTAAGAACAATGTGAGGATCACTAACAATAAGCTTCGCCGCCTCATGATAATACCTCCATTTGCATTTAATCTATTAACATACTGGAAATGTAATTATTATAGCATAAATAGAGGGATTATTTGTAAAAAATAACTATTACGTACTTCTTTTATGGAATTTAATGTATAATATTGTTTGATTTATTGAAAATTGAGAAAAATAGACGAGAGGGACTTTTCCCGATTCAGCTAAAAAGAAAGAAGGATGAGTATGGATAAACAAATGATTCATAACTATTGTATGCACCTAAAAGGAACCACCCATGACTATCAAGAAGAATGGAAAGCGGATCGCTTTTTCGTTGGTGGGAAGATGTATGTCTTAATGGGTGGGGATTCTCAAGGAAAGCCGATTCTAACTGTAAAGTGTGATCCTGATCGGGCAGAAGAGCTGCGAGAGACATATGAAGGGATTGTCCCTGGATATTATATGAATAAGAAGCATTGGAATTCTATTTACTTTGGTTCCGATGTTCCTTATGAGCTTGTTGAAAAGCTCATTGCCCACTCTTACACGCTCGTATTCCAAGGCTTGCCGAAGAAAATGCAACGAGAGATTGTGTAGTTCACTACTGCAAGGATTTATTTAAGCGCTCCTCAAGCGAACCATAAAAATTAGCGAGCCCAACATTACGGACGTAAAGGTATAGAAGATGATCATCCACAAGCTCTCAGAATCGGTTCCTAATAAAACCCCATGAATAAACACAAGGAAGTACGCTGGTAAGGCAAGCATGTGAATCGTACGCCATAATCTTTTGCCGATCTTTTTTATGAAATCTGATGTTAGATATATAAGTGAAAATGCGTACAATGACAAGGTGCCGAACCCTGTTAATATTGGTTGGTATTCGCTCGAAAACGGGATAAAAAGATTTAAAAGAGAAAATGAAATGTAATTATCGATCACGGTCATGGAGCCATGAAACAATCCAATAATTAAGCCAAACCACCCTGTTGTTTGATGAATGACAAGCAGTGCGGGATGATACTTTTTTAAGATCATTTTCGAGCGATACAAGACACCTGTAAGCACGGATGAAAACAACAGGAAATACGACGAGATACCTGAAGCCCGAATCCACTCCCATGTTTGAGCCCATACACTCATGCTAGTTCCAACTTTCTAACAAAATGATTAATCGTACGACTGAATGCAATTCTGCCATCTTCATTAACAAGGACACATGCGGCTGTTGGAAACTTTTCCTCTAGCCAGCTTATTCCTTTTGTAAAAGGGAGCATACAAAGAACTTTTGCAATGACTTCACACTCTGCAGCGCTATGCCCGAAAACTGTGGCTTGAACGACATCGCTATCTGCAGGGACGCCAGTTTTTCCATGAAGTAAATGATGAAGGTGAATATTATTCTTTCCTTTCCAGCTTCGGAACACTTTATTTGAGGTAGCGGCTGCTGCATTTTTTAACGTACAATGTGCGAGATCGTTGTTTTCGTTGAATGGGTCGGCGATTCCGATGTTCTTTTCGTTCTCGCCCCATATGCATAGATCACCGCCCGCATTAATCATTCCTTCTGTTATGTCATAATTATTTTTCATCATTTTAGCCGCTCTATCGACACTCCAGCCTTTTCCGATTCCACCTAAATCGATCGGTTCGGTGACTAGCTTTTCAATTGCATGGATGGCCGGATAAAATTTATATGGTTCATCTGGAAGGGGATGAAAATGATCTAGATTATCGTTTGTCCAGCCGTCTTGAACCCACTCAAAGGACCGGTCATACCCTAATGCTTCCAGTCTCTTTCGTATGAAGGGATTAAAATACCAATCTGTATAACGCGCATAGTCGATTGCATCCTTCACTAAGTCAAAGAGCTCTGGTTCAACCACGACAAAATCCTTTGCCTGATGAAAACGCTCCAAACGATTATTAGGTTGAAACCGTGAATAATGGTGCTCAAAATCTTTAAACCACTGCTTGATTTCCTCTGTCCAATTAGAGGTGCAGGTGGTTCCATGGATAACGATATCGGTATTCATCGCCTGTAAAGCTAGGTATCTTTTCGCTTTTTTTAAGGTCATCATTTACGATCTCCTTGTACGATTTTCTGATGGTGGTAAACCCTCACTCTTTTGTGCTGGCGTGAAAACGATTCCTTTATCTGTTTGGTTCACATCCCAGTTGCCTTCCTCCCAGTCTAGGGAAGAAATCCATTCTTCTCTTTTTTTCAGCTCATTTTGTTTTAATTTCTCAAGCTCAAGGACTGGTTGTTGATTATCAACCGCATCCTGATTGAGTGAAGCCGTTAATGTTGGGGCTTCTGTAGCTTCTTCATTGGTAGTCAAAACGGAAAATATAGCAACAACCGAACTGACACTGCTAATTCCAACAACCCATTTGATCCACTTATTTTTCGCCACTCGTATCCGCTCCTTCTTTTATAAGAAAACCATCCTTTTCATCCCATGTAACTGTGTAGCCAAGCCCATTTGTTATCACACTAAAAGGGGCGAATAACTCATTATTTGAGGTTAGGACAGGCTGAGGCAGCGGTGTTTTCTTCATATCTTCGTACACGACGGTTGAGCCTTCCTTCATGATTAAATGATGGTTGTTTAGAATAACTTCACATGCTTTGATGTCTTCATAATAATGATACTCAGCTCCCAATAAAGCTGAAATGGACGCCAATGGAACATAAATTTGCCCTTGGTATGGAATCACCTTTGCTTGAATGCGGCTTTCATCCACAGTAATGTAAGCTTGATTTTCTTTCATAAAAGGCAATTGTTCATAGGATAAATGGTTGCTCGCACTTCTTGACCAAGTGTGCCATGTTTCTTTCATTTCGATTGTATTTTCAAACCTGGGTTCCTTCTCGTATTCCTCACCTTTGTAGTCATCATAGTCATCATCATCGTCTTCTTCATGTTCATCATAACCTTCATGCTCTTCATATTCGTCATAGTCATCATCAGCAAGAATAGATTGACTAGTAATAAGAGAAAGAAGCATTGTCATAATAGAGATAAAAAAGATTGAACGTTTATATTTCAATTTCAGCCCTCCTATCTTTTCTAGCTACAATGTAACCAGCAAAACTGAAATAAAGATGAAATTTGGGGATATTTTCAAAAAAGTTTGCATCGAGGGCTGTGAGTAAGGTTGACAGTAATCAATTACCGCCCCCGACCATAGAATATAAATGACATACTACTACAACATAAAAGGAGAATTTTATGTATCAATATTATTCGAGGGCGAATATGACGGCTCCAATGATTGTTGCGTTTGCTCGTGGAGATGTAACGGGGGATGGCATGCCTGATAATGTGTATTTAACGGGAACGAAGACTGAGGATAGTCCGTTCATTCAAAATATTACTCTTCTTGTCCAGGATGGAAGAACAGGTGCCGCGACAAGTGTTCCGCTTAAGGAAAATGCAGGCTATAACCCGACGTTATTTTTAGGAGATTTTAATGGGAATAGGGTAGCGGATATACTGATTAGAATTAATTCAGGCGGTAGTGGTGCGTTTACGTATGATTATCTGTATTCCTTTATCAGCAATACTCCACAGCTGCTTTTTGATTCTAACGACTATAATGAGCAGTACCAGTATGAAGTGACATATCAAGATAACTACAAAGTGCAAGTGATTAGCGAGGAGAATAATGAGAAGTATATCATTGATATTTCAACAAGGGATGCGGAGTATTTAAATGAAATATATGATGAAGACGGCAAGCTGAAAAGCCCAATCACTGGTTTTGTGAACCCGTTAAGTGGGTTATATCCAGTTGACTTTGATTCTAACGGTGTGTTTGAGTTATTAGCCTATCAAAAAATCGCCGGAAGATATAATGCGGACGCTTTGGGATATGTGTTAAACACATTGTGCTGGAAGGAGAGTCAGTTTGTTTTAACGAATCAGAACGTAGCGATTTTCGGGGTAGAGATGAGCGAATAAAGGGAAAAAACCTTACCGGCTGAGCTTGTTGGTAAGGTTCTTTCGAAGGAAAAAGCTCTTACATTTTAAATCGATTCACGGCCTCTTCGAGAGTTTCGGCTGTTTGGTTTAATTCGTTTGTTTCTTTTGAGATGCGTTCAATAATTAGTAATTGCTCATCTGTGACTGTGTCAACTTCCCTTGAATGTTCGACGGTTTTTTGGGCAATTTTATTAAGCTCTTCAATGGAAGCCATGATTTGTTCGGCTGATGCTGACATTTGTTGTGTTGCTGCTGAGACCTCTTGGATTTCAGCTGACATTTCCTTGGAAGAAGAAAGAATCACATCAAAAGCTCGGTCTGCTTGTGTAACGTCATTTATTCCTTGCTTTACTTCTAGGACGCCGTTGTTCATTGCTTCTACTGCCTGGTTTGTGTCACTTTGAATTTCTTTAATGAGGTTGACGATTTGACCTGCAGATTGATTTGATTGCTCCGCCAACTTTCTTACTTCATCTGCCACAACTGCAAAGCCTTTTCCATGTTCGCCTGCTCGGGCAGCTTCGATTGCGGCGTTAAGAGCAAGTAGATTGGTTTGTTCTGAAATGGTAGTAATCACTCCAACAATGTCGCTGATTTCATTGGAACGGCTGCCTAATCCTTTAATGACATTTGCTGATTCGTGGACAACAGAGCTTATTTTTTCCATCTGTTTCATCGTCTTCTTGATCGCTTCGTTGCCTTCTTGTGTATGTTTGACACCAACCTCGGAAAAGTTGGCAACATGTGTCGCGTTCTCGGAAACTTTCTGAATAACAGAGGTCATCTCTGCCATCGCTGTTGTACTTTCTTCGACACTCATTAATTGCGTCTCGACACCACTGCTTAGCTCGGAAATGGTCTTAGAGACTTGTTGTGCACCATTATTTACAGCGGTCATATCTTCTAAAAATGAATGAGCGGATGATTTTACATTGTTAGTGGATTCGCGCACTCCTTGCACTAACTGCTGTAGGTTGTTGATTGTTTTATTATAGCTGTATCCAAGCTGAGCAACTTCGTCTTTGCCAGCAGGGGTGAGTTCATGAGAAAGGTTTCCTGATTCAAGCACAGTAAAGGCCTGGTTTAACCGTTGAATTGGCATTGTAATCTTTCTTGCAACAATATACATACTGATTGAACCAATGACTAGAAAAGCAAGTGAAAGGGTGAGCAATATATTTCTAAGTTTTATTACAGGTGCGTATAGTTCTTCGGAAGGTGCACCATAGATGACACCCCATTTATCCTCGGTTGATGCAAATGCGGCAAGCTTTTCAACACCTTCAATTGTATAAAGTCTTGTACCGCTTTTGCCATTCTGGATTTCTTGGAAAATCTCAGTGAGTGCTGCTACATTAAAATCTTGAATGGTTCCGGTTCCGATCATTTCTTCCTTTGGATGATAAATAATTCTTCCGGTTGCACCAAATAACCCAGCATAACCTGTTTCCCCGAATTTCGCATCCTTTACAAAGTTGGTGATTTCCTCTAGGGGAATACCAGCAGCAATGAATCCAACCGGCTTTTCATTAATCTTAATTGGAGCTGCAACTACTGTAATGAGGTTCCCTGTTGCCTTATTAAAGACAGGGTCCATAATGGCAATCTTTCCTTCGCCTATCTCTTTAATGTAAGAGCGATCCGAAACATCAATAACCGCTTCTGTATCGGTGATTACATTTTTGCCGGTAAGGTCATGTGAATAAACGACTGTCTCAAAGCCTGACAAGCTACCTTTTGCTTGTTGGATTAATTTCAACTGCAATTCATCGTTTCCGAAGTTTTTCGAAGCTGCGACTGCAAGAGTCTCAACTGTTGCCTTTTTTTGCTGTAAGAAAACGTCCATTTGATTTGTTAAATTAACCGCTTCCTTCGTGGCTTCGATTTCTAAGCTGTTTTTTAGCAATGATGTTGATGTAAAGTAACTAACGAGTGAAACAACCAAAAGCCCCCCAAATAATAGTGATGCGATAATCATGATTAATTTTAATTTTAAACTTTTCAACCCATCTCCACCCCCAAATTACATAATAATACAAAAAACTTAAAATATTTGTATTATTATGTAATTCGACATTACGTAATTAATACCTTTTGAAATTGAGTAATCTTTCATAGGATTATTAGCCTATACATGTTGTTTTGTGAGGATGGAAAGCTTTTTGAGGTAAGGAAATTAGGCGAAGTTAGCTAAAATCCCTATTGCCCCCTAGAATGCATGAGTTGTTCATTCGATACAAGATGAGGATAATGGTAAGATAGGGATTATAGGCTCGAATAGTTGTTTGGGTTTAGAATGAATTTTTCAGTATTAGAAAAGAGGGATTGAGTGTATATCGTAAATTCGATTGTGAACGTACCTCCAGAAAAGGCTGAAGAAGTGATTGCGATCTACCGCAAGCGGTCTAAGCTTGTTGATGATTATAGAGGATTTCTTTCGTTTCAATTGCTGCAAAATGACGTGAAGCCGGAAGAGTTAACGGTTCATATGGAGTGGGAGACGAAGGAAGATTATTTGAACTGGGTATCGAGTGAGGCCTATAAGAAGGTTCACGAATTAGAGAAGAATTACCCTGACCAAGAGCTTGCATCTGTGAAGCCGGTTGTTCAACGATACAAGGTGGTGGCAGAATGAACGCTACCTTCGTAGAGCAGATGGTCGATCAGATTACAGAAGATATATATGCAGATTTCCCGGATTTATTAGACAAGTATGGTGAGGCTGGAAAAGATAAATGCCGTGATGATAACCAGCACCACTTTCGGCAGCTGCATACCGCATACAAGCTTCGTAACGACCAAATATTTGTCGATTACGCACTCTGGTTAGATGGGATCTTAACATCTCGGGGAATGAAAACGACTCTTTTGATTGATAACTTTGTACGGATTGAAAAAGTATTACAAGAAACAGAGCATACAGAAGAGACAGACAGCTATCTGCGTCTATTGAAGAAAGCCAACGAGGCATTAGCTGCAAAGGCTGAGTAAAGGTAAGGTGATAAATTTGCCCCAACAAGTAAATGATTTGGCTCAACACTTTCTTGCCGGAGATCAAGATACAGCGTGGGAGCTCATCCAGAGTGACTTTCATAAAGAGAAAGATACACTCTACATCTTTAACTCCCTTATAACTGAAGCGATGCGGATGATTGGAAAGTGGTGGGAGATTGGTAAGATTACCGTCGCTGATGAGCACCTAGCAACGACGACTTGTGATTTTGTGATAACACGGTATCATTTTCAAGTGAAGAAACAGCAGGACAAGCAAGAAATTCAGGAAAGACCGAAAGCGATGTTTCTATGCTTAGAACAAGAGCAGCATTATCTTGGTTTGAAAATGACAGCTCTTCTCTTTGAAGAGAACGGATGGGATGTTCGGCTGATGGGACCGAGCTTGCCGCTGGAGTATGCAGAGACAACTGCAAAGGAATGGAAGCCTGATTTGATCGGCTTATCTGTAACAATTATGTATCATGCAGAACGTCTTGAGCAGTATGTGGAAACACTTGAAAGCATAGAGCATAAGCCGACAATTATGGTTGGAGGCAGATTAACCGCTGCTTATGATTTCTCATTATATTGCTCACAGGAAACGAAGATTCTCACGAGTTTAGAGGAAGTGAGTGCTTGGCTTAGTGAGGAAGGGAATAGGAGTAAGAAAAATGTCAGCAACTGATTTCTTGCCTTATCCTTATTTTAAGGTTGATAAGGACTTTATAATCTTATCTGCCTCTAAGCTTGCGCAGGAACAGTTTGCCTCAAGTGAGCAATTTCTTTCTTTAATAGATGATGAAAGTAAGGGGAAAGCCGTTCAGGTGTTGGGTGGTTCGGTGGAACGAGAGGAAACAGAATTAGTCATGCATACGAATGATTCGCCTGTCGCTCTCTTTACTGTTTCAATTCAGTGGGAGAACGAGGTTGGGCATGTAATCTGTATTGAAAAGGACTCCCAGATTGCAGACTTAACAGCGCTTGTTCAGAAACATCGCCATCGCCTTGCTGAAACAGACTTTGAATTACTGGAAAGAAAAGAAGAAGTCGAGCAGGCAATCTTGAAAATCCAGAAGCTGTCCTGTCCATTTATCACCTTAACAAGTGATATAGCGTTGATTCCTCTCTTCGGAAATATTAATCATAGGTTAATTGCCGTTAACCAAGAACGGTTGCTTAACAGCTGTTATACTAGTGAATATGAGCAAATTTTAATCGATTTTAACGGTGTTGGAGAGCTGACGAACGAAGGTGTTAATGCATTTCGAAGCTTGGTGAAGCAGTTCAACTTGTTAGGGCTTCAATGCTTCGTAATAGGCTTGAAGCCATCTCATGTTTTTTATTTGAATGATTACAAAGCTGAACTGGGTGTCAGCTTTGCAGGAAGCTTAAGCGAAGTTCTTGCACAACTAAACTAAATAAAGGTGAAGATGATGTATCTAACAATAAAGGAAACAGCCGAATATCTTGCTTTTCCAGAATCATATATAAAGAGCTTAATTCAACAAAAACGAATTCGCACCGTTCACGATGGCGAGCAATACCTCATTAATAAAGACCAATTCAACACCCATTTAGAGCAGATGGAAAAATATAAGGCGCTAATTGAAGAAATACTCAATGAACCGATTCCAGAAGATCTTGATGTGAAGGATGAGGATTAAGAGTGATGAAGCTTATCAGCTATTAGTAGTTGGTAAGTTTTTTTATGTATTAATAGTATGAAAAGACTACAAAATTAACAAAATTTTAAAATTATTTTTATCTTTTGAAAAGTATTTTGTGAAATAATAGGGAGTGCAGCCTAAAAATGACTTATATTTGGATTTCATACAATACTTGGGTGTAGGGGTGTGAAGTATGTTAACGGTAATCTATGAAAAGCTCAAAAGTAAAAGTATTGAGCCGCATGAGGTAGTGGGGGAGCAAACGAAGGAAGTAAAGGAGATATTGCAACGAGCGCTTGCGGGTGATTTAACGGTACGGCTGAACTTAGCTGAAGACCATGCTTGCTATGAGCTAGGCCTTCTCGTTGATCAGCTTCTCGATAAGTATGATAAAAATATGAATCAGCTGTCATTAGACTTAACTGACATCGTCAAATTAAGCGTAGATGAGAACTCATTTATTAATAAAGTAAAGCAAGATTCGGTTAATCTTGGGACGAACTTGGATGCAATTGTAGGGGCATCAGAAGAGCTAGCAGCCTCCGTACAATCTGTGTCAACGAATAATACACATGCAACAACAAACATCCGCCAAGCTGGAACGATGGCGCAAGAGGTGCAGGAAGAATTAAATCAATCTGTAAGCAACACGAAGCAAGTAAAGAATAATTTCCAAATCTTAACCAAGCAAGTTGATTCGCTTAACGATCAAGTCGGCTCAATTGGGAAAATGGTCGGCTTGATTAATGAAATTGCTGAACAAACAAACTTATTAGCATTGAATGCCTCAATTGAAGCGGCGCGTGCAGGGGAGCAAGGCAAAGGGTTCGCAGTCGTAGCAAATGAGGTAAGAAAGTTAGCTGAACAAACGAAGAAATCAGTCGAGGATATCCACCGAAATGTGCAAGGTATTCAGAAGGAAGCAACGAAAACTTCTGAAGAGATGGGTGACATGACGAACTTAATAGAGGTTAGTCATACAGGTATTACCGAATGTCATCAAAATATGCAGCAAATGATGGAGTACTTAGAGGTGAGTATTCATGAAATCGCAGAAATCGCGCCGATGATTGAAGAGCAATCAGCTACCTTTGAAGAAATAACGGCAACGATTTCCGATATGAAGCACACGATGACGAAAACAACAGAAGACATTTCAGATAGTTCCACGAATCTGTTTGAATTAGGTAAAGTAACTGAGAACCTGCGAAATGACATTAGTGGATATACAGTAAGTCTAACTTCAAACAATATTATCGATTTAGCGAAAACCGATCATCTTCTCTGGCGTTGGAAAATTGAAAACATGCTTGCAGGCCGTATTCAATTAGATGCTGAGAAGGTGAAGGACCATCGTTTGTGCCGATTAGGTAAATGGTATTTTGGAGAAGGAAAGACACAATTCAGTGGGAATCAAACATTTGCCGAGTTAGACAGTCTTCATAAGAGATTTCATGAAACATGTGCACAAGCGATTAACTATTTCAATCAAGGAAACTCTTCAAAGGCTGAAGAATGCTATGTTGATTTGAAAGCATTAAGTAAAGAAGTTCTACATATGCTAGACCTCTTAAAAAGTTAACAGTCTTGACTTTCCTGTAAATTCTTGTTTAAGATAAGATCATTATATGTCGGAAGGGTGAAGGAAGTACAATGATTAACTAATCCTGTTTCTATGAAAAAACATTCGTTATAGGTTGCGAAATGATTTTCTGGATAGGATTAGTCTGTACTTTTGTTGATGAGCCCGAGCTAGATGAGTACGTGCTTATTTTTCCTATTCAGAAAAGATGATAGTGAACGGTGTTTTTTCTGAATAGGATTAGTAATGACCGTACCCAGCGAGGAAAGTCTGCCTTGCTGTATGTTCTCATTGCCTCCTATTCAGAAAAATGAATGGGAGGCTTTTTAATGGTTTAGAAAACCCCTGGCTATGCCGGGGGTTCTAGATAGCTTATAGCGTGGTAATAAAAAAATCCCCCTTCATGGTAAGATAAAGTTGGTTTCCCGACCACTTTATCTCGCCATAGAAGGAGGAATGCCCCTTGAAGGACATGAATAGTTTAGCACACACAACATGGAATTGTAAGTATCACATTGTGTTTGCGCCAAAGTACAGAAGACAGATTATTTATGGAAAATATAAAAAGAGTATTGGACAAATTATCCGGGATCTATGTGAACGAAAAGGTGTGGTGATCCATGAAGCCAATGCCTGTCCGGACCACATTCATATGTTAGTTAGTATCCCACCTAAATTGAGTGTGTCTCAATTCATGGGTTACTTGAAAGGGAAGAGCAGTCTCATGATTTTCGATCGACATGCCAATTTAAAATACCGATATGGAAACCGGAAATTTTGGTGTAGAGGCTTTTATGTTGATACGGTGGGTCGAAACAAGAAGCGAATACAAGACTACATTCGAAATCAGCTGGTGGAAGACTATCGAGCTGACCAGTTAACATTGTTCGAAGAGTTTGATCCGTTCACAGGACAAAGAAATAAGAAAAAATAAGGAAATTCTTTAGAATTGGTGAGTGAATGTGGTGCATAAGGGAAACCCTTTCAGTGGGCCTTTAAGGCCGAGGCCGGTAAAAGAGGCTTTCAGCCGCAGAGCAAACCACCAGTTCACACTGGTGGTTTTGATTTCGTGCCTGCTGTTCAACTTTGAGAACGGAGGAAAAGGGATGGAAGCAAAAGTAAATACGAAAGCGATTTTAATTACGTTTATGATCGGGGCGTTTTTTGCCATTTTAAATGAAACGTTGCTTAATATTGCGCTGACAGAATTAATGAATGTGTTTGAAGTGCCAGCTCCAACTGTGCAGTGGCTCGCAACGGGGTTCATGCTTGTAATGGGTGTGCTCATGCCAATCTCGGCACTGCTCATTCAATCATTCACGACGAGACAAATGTTTATCGGTGTGATGAGTATCTTCTTAGCTGGGACGGTTATTGCCGCAAGTGCAGTTAATTTTCCGATGCTGTTAGCAGGCCGTATGATTCAAGCAATCGGAACAGGACTGTTAATACCTGTTATTATGAATGCTATCTTACTGCTTTATCGACCTGAGGTTCGTGGAAAGATTATGGGAACATTCGGGTTAGTGATTATGTTTGCTCCTGCTATCGGGCCAACTTTATCAGGGGTTATTGTTGATATGCTTGGCTGGCGTTGGTTGTTCTTATCTGTTATCCCATTTGCGATCTTTTCCATTTTGTTTGCGCTAAAATATTTGCAAAATGTCGGGGAAGTCACGAAACCGAAAGTGGATGTACTCTCAATCGTGCTTTCAACCATCGGAATTGCGGGGATCATTTATGGATTTAGCAGTGCAGGTGAACATGGGCAAGGATTCTTATCACCGTCAATCATCGCGATTATTGCTGGAAGCCTGCTGAGCTTGTTGTTATTCGTGCTACGTCAGCTGAAGCTGGAGGAACCGCTGTTAGATGTCAGGGTGTTCAAATATCAAAGCTATGCACGTGGAATTACGCTCTTTGTGTTCGTCATTATGGCGATGTTTGCCTCAGAAATTGTGATGCCGATGTATTTGCAAGGTCCGCTCGGCTACAGTGCAAAGGTAGCGGGGTTACTACTTCTGCCTGGAGCATTGTTAAACGGACTGATGTCGCCTGTAATGGGTAATCTATTTGATAAATACGGTCCGCGCAAGCTGATCATTCCAGGCACAATCGTATTATCAAGTGTGATGCTTTTCTTTAGTAAAATTAATGCATCCGTGCCGGTAGGCTTTTTCATTTTTGCGTATATTGTGTTGATGCTGTCAATTTCAGCGATTATGATGCCAGCGCAGACGAACGGCTTGAACGCCCTGCCGAAGCATTTGTATCCGCATGGGACAGCGATTGCGAATACACTGCAGCCAGTCGGAGGTGCTCTTGGTGTGTCGGTGTTCGTCAGTATTATGACACAAGGGAAGAATGGCTACCTGGCTGAGCAAACAGGTCCAATGACAGAGCAGATGATGAATGAGGCGATGACGCTTGGTGTTCATCATGCCTATTGGTTTGCGTTAAGCTTAAGTCTTGTTGCCTTCCTTATTTCGCTCTTTGTGAAAAAAGCGGTTGCGCCAGATTTTGAACCGACTGAACATGCTGAGCAACCCATTAAAACCTGAAATTTCCTTTTGATTCTGTTATTGTTTTAACTACAGTATTGTGCGGAAGGAACGGATTAAGATGAGTCGAATTGTTGATATCGAAAGCTCAAGAATTAAAAATTTCATTGAATTTCAGCGAGATCCGCTTCATTTTTTAGTGAGGTTAGTGGGCAAAGGTGATGTTATTTCTCTGCGGACTAGTACGTTTCAATCAGCTTATGTCGTCAATTCGCCTGAGTTTGTGCGTGCTGTCTTAGTGACACATGAACAAGAAATGAAGAAGGGCCGTTCATCGGATGTATTGCGCCGGACAGTCGGGGATGGGCTGCTGACTGCAGAGAATGAAAAGCACCGCCAGCAACGGAAGTATATGCAGCCAGCTTTTTATAAGGAGCGGATCGAAGCGTATGCACAGACGGTCATTCGTGAGGCTGAGAAATTAGCGCAAAAGCTTGAGCACGGCCAGACCGTTGATGTTCACAGTGAGATGATGAAGCTGACGTTATCGATTATAACGAAAACAATGTTTGATACATCCGTAGATGGTGTGAAGGAAAAGTTAGCGGAAGCGGTTGATTTGACGATTGAGCAGACGGCTAAGGCGTTATTTTCACCGCTTATTTTACCAATGAGTGTGCCGACGAAAGGGAATCGGGATCATAAGCAGGCCATTGCTACGTTAGAGGATATGATTTTTACAACATTGCAGGAAGCAAAGGAAGGGAAGCATTCGACAAATTCGTTATTGGGGATGCTGCTTGATACGAAGGATAGCGACGGGAACCCCATTTCTGATGTGGAAATTCGTGATCAGATGATGACGATGCTGCTTGCGGGCCATGAAACAACCGCCAATGCCTTAACATGGGTGTTCTATTCGTTAAGCAAGCATCCTGAAATAAGAGAAAAGGTTGTTGCGGAAGTAAGGCAGTGCGAGCGGCCATTTGGATTTGGGTCGTTGCAAACATTATCGTATACAAGGCAGGTCATTGATGAAACACTTCGGCTCTATCCGCCGGCATGGATTATTTTAAGAGAATCAGAAGGACCTGTTCAAATGCTCGGTGAGTCGTTTCCGAAGAAAAGTTCGTTTCTCATTTCCCCATACGCAATTCATCGTAACCCTGAGGTGTTTGCTGAACCGCTTTCTTTTAGGCCGGAGCGCTTTGCCGCTGGTAAAACGTATGAGCCATTTCAATATTTTCCGTTTGGCGGGGGACCACGGGGCTGTATTGGTTCGCGCTTTGCGATAATGGAAGCAATCTTGATTTTAGCAGTTTTAAGTGAGCGTCTCTCATTTCACCATTTGGAAAAAGAAATTATCCCAGAACCGCTTGTTTCATTACGGATTAAAGGCGGGCTGCCTGCAAAAGTGGTACGCCGTGAACAAGAGAAGCAGAGAACCGTTTGATGGTTTCCTGCTTCTCTTGCTTTCTCGTGCTATAATGTAAGGTGTTTGAAGTATTGTTTGGAGGCACGTTTGTATGCGTAATCTTTATAAATATATCTTAATCGGCATTGGCTATCTATCCATTGCGCTCGGTGTAGTTGGGATTGTGCTGCCGTTAATTCCTACAACTCCGCTATTATTATTAGGAGCCTATTGTTTGTTCAAGTCATCACCACGTCTTTATGAAAAGCTAATGAACCATAAGCTTTTAGGCGGCTATATCAAAAGGTGGCGCTCTGGTGAAGGAATTCCGCTTAAGTCAAAAATCATCGTCATTGCACTGCTTTGGCTCGCAATCGGCTATTCAGTAGCCTTCATGATTCCACTCTTATTTGTGAAAATCCTGCTCCTTGGCATTGCCTCAACCGTAACCATCTACTTAATAAAAATGAAAAGTGCTAATTAACCACTACGGGATGTAACCTGTGGTGGTTTTTAGGTTAATACCCATTGACATATCGGTATCATCTGTTATAATTTTTTAAAACCGATTAAACAAATAGGAATTATAAATATAAGGGGATGGCACTATGTTTCTCGAAATCCAAGACGTTAATAAACGCTTCCCTTACAAAGATAAGGAAGAATTAACCGTTCTAAAAGAAATAAATGTTTCGGTCGAAAAAGGCGAATTCATTTCGCTGCTAGGCCCGTCTGGTTGTGGCAAATCGACCTTGCTTTCGATTGTTTCAGGGCTCGTCAAACCATCAGATGGAAAGTTGTTGCTCAATCAACAGGAAATTAAAAAGCCAGGTCCTGATAAAGGAATGGTCTTTCAAGAGGCAGCGCTTTTCCCGTGGATGAGCGTATTAGAAAATGTGATGTTTCCGCTTCGGAAGAAAATGAGCAAAGAGCAGCAAAAATCAGTTGCGATGGAACATCTTAAGATGGTGCACCTAGCACCGTTTGCAGATAGTTATCCGCATTCACTTTCTGGAGGAATGCAGCAGCGTGTTGCAATTGCCCGGGCGCTTGCGATGGACCCGGAGCTTTTATTAATGGATGAACCGTTCGGGGCACTCGATGAGCAGACGAGAAGTATGCTGCATGAAGAACTCGAACATATTTGGCTGAAGACGAAGAAAACGATTTTGTTTGTTACGCACAACATTAGTGAAGCGATTAAGCTGTCAGACCGCATCTTAGTAATGGGAACGCGTCCAGGCAGTATTATCAAGGACTATCGTGTTGACTTACCGCGTCCAAGAACAAACGTAAGAGAGCAAATGGTCGAAATGGAAGATGAAATCATGCAGGTTCTTGGAAAGGAAATTGAAAAAGTAAAGAAAGAGGAATTGCAATATGAACACTAAGGTGAAGCAGCTACTCTTTTATATTGGATTTATCGCGGTTTGGCAATTGTTATATGGAATGGGCATTTGGCCGCCATCTGCATTTCCATCACCACTGCAAGTATTACAGACACTCTGGGCTCGAACGTTAGATTTAACGCTATTACAGGATCTACTAGCAAGCTTTAAGCATTTATTTATCGGCTATGGCATTGCGCTTGTGCTTGGAACATTGTTAGGAGTAACGCTTGCAAAATGGAAAACGGCTGACCAAACGCTAGGAAATTTAATTCTCGCTTTACAGAGCGTGCCAAGTATTGCTTGGCTTCCACTCGCAATTATTTGGTTCGGCTTATCCGAAACAGCGGTTATCTTCATTGTCGTGCTAGGCGGAACATTTGTCATGACAATTAATATGCGGATCGGTATCAAAAACGTACCACCGCTTTATTTAAGAGCTGCGAAGACAATGGGCTCAGAAGGAATGGATTTATTTTGGAAGGTTATCATTCCAGCTTCCATCCCACACGCTGTAACAGGGATGAGGCTTGCTTGGGCGTTCGGCTGGCGTGCATTAATGGCTGGTGAAATTTTAAGCACAGGGCCAGGGTTAGGTTACACATTAAAGTACGCCTCTGACTTCGGTGATTCAGCACTTGTTGTCGGGATTATTATCATTATCGGTGTGATCGGCACAATTGCCGACCAAATTGTATTTAAGCGAATGGAAAGTAAAGTTCTTAGTCGCTGGGGATTAGAATCTTAAAGTTTGAAAGGGGATTGGAAAGTGAAGAAACGTCTATCAATTATGTTTGCATTGTTAACAAGTTTAATGGTCGTGTTAGCTGGTTGCGGAAATAGTGGGTCAGCAGACGGCAAGCCTGAGAAAGTTGTGATTGGTTACTTCCCAAACATTAACCACGCAGCAGCGATGGTTGCGAAGGACAAAGGATTTTATGAAGAAGCGTTAGGTGACGATATTGAAGTTGAATTTCGTACATTCCCTGATGGTGCAGCATTCATGACGGCACTTAAAGCAGGAGAGTTAAATGGAGGTATGGTCGGTCCAGGACCAGCAATGAACCATTATATGAACGGGGCTGAAGTGAAAGTCATCGCAGCCGGTTCAACTGGCGGTACAGTCATTGTTGCACGTGATGGCAGTGGCATTGAATCTGTTGAAGATATTAAAGGAAAAACATTCGTATCCCCGCGTGTTGGCTGCACGCATGATGTTCAATTTGAAACATATATGAAGGAATTGGGCATTACATCTCAACGTACAGGTGGAACGATGAAGCACCAAACAGGCGCACCAGCTCAATATGTGAACCTGTTCCAATCAGGCCAAGTAGATGTCGCGACAGCACCTGAGCCATGGGCTTCATTCCTAGAAGAAAAGGTTGGCGCGAAGCCGATTATTGATAGTGACAAGATTTCATTTGGTGAAACACTTCCAGCAGCCGTGTATGCAACAAACAACAACATGGCTGAAAACAATCCTGAGCTAACGGAAAAACTAATGGAAGCTCATAAAAAATCAACAGACTATATTAACGAAAATCCAGAAGAGTCACAGGAAATTGTCGTAAACAGCATTAAAGAAATTACAGGACAAGAGCTTTCTGAATCTGTCGTGAAAAAAGCATGGGACCGCATTAATTTCACTTACGAAATTAACGAAGAAGCGCTTCAAGAATTTGCGAATTCTTCTCACGACCTTGGCTTCTTAACGGAAAAGCCAGATTTAAGCGGCTTAATTGATAAAAGCTTTATTGACTAAATTGAAAGAAGCAATCATCCAAGTGATGGTTGCTTCTTTTCATTCCTCGCTTTTTAACAGCTGCAAATCAATATACAGCTGACATTTCAAATTGAAATCTGAGAAGTCAATGTCGGTTAGCTCGGTAATTTGATTTATGCGGTATTTCAACGTATTCGTATGAATGAAAAGCTGTTCTGCCGTAGGCTTTAGCTTACAGTTATTGAGCAAGTAGACTTCAAGTGTTTTCAGAAGAGAGGTTTGATTCGTTTGATCTTTTTGCTTTAACAGCAACAGTTCTTCATTCACATAGTTGCTCTGGTTATTTTGCTGTGAGATCGTTTCAAGATAGCGAAAGACGCCAAGCTTCTTATATTCATAGGAGACGTGCTGATAGGTGCTGATGAATTTCGATGTCTTAATCACTTCTAAAGCTTCTAAGTAGCATTTACGCAATGAGGAGATGTTCGTGTATTCGTTGCCGACCCCTGCAAAGACTTGAATATCTTGTTTGGCGAAATGATTAATAACAGTGTTGACGAGCTCATTGGCACTTGCTGTTAACCGCCCTGTTATGTAGGCGTGTTTGCTGCCAAGAATGACCCCGATATTGAAGTCATGAATAAAGAGCTGTGTCGGATATTCAAGCGCATTGGCGTAGAGGCGAGTCGTTTCCGTTAAATCCCCAAAGACCTCTTCTTCAATTTGAGGAACTGTGAAGACGCACACGGTGAAGGTAGAAGGAAGAATGATGTTCACATTCGCGGCCCCTGAGATAATCTGCTTTTCCGTCTTGTAGCTGCCATTCATAATGCGATTATAGAATTGATCCTTCTCAGCTTCCTTGTTCAATTTCAATTGATTCTTCTTATATAGCACCTTACCGACATGGAAGGAGATGTTGTGAAGAAAGTCTAGCTCCTCACTCGTTAATTCATGGTCGATTTCTTGGACCCAAATATAGCCCATAATCTTTTCCTTATGCTTCGCGCTGACGACAATTCGTTGATTTAAGCCAATTTCCTCAATTTGCTCCACACGAAAAGGTGTTGAAATGGTTTTCAGCTGTTCAACGATTCCTTCATTTATGAATGTCTCCAGAATGGAAAGCGGGCACCCTTTTGATAGAATGGTCAGCTGATTTGCTTCATCAAAATGATTAATATAATACGAACTATAAGCTACTAATGAAAATTGTTCATCTTCAACAATAATCGGTTTCTTTAAGGCATTGCTTATAACAGTCGTAATCTCATGAATGTCGGTAAGAGAAAGAATTTTTTCATTGAAATGTTCCATGTTATCCCCCTTCCCTCATATTGCCAACTTTCCTCTTATCATACGTTTCAGTGCGGCTTATGTATAGGGGCAAACAAAAAAGGACGAGAGCATTTGCTCGTTGTCCTTATCATTTCCGTTTATTTTTTCACCATTCCTTTAAAGACAAAGGCAAGGTTTGCAGGTCTTTCTGCAAGTCTTCGCATGAAATAGCCATACCAATCCAATCCATATGGTACGTACACACGCATGTTATAGCCTTGCTTTACAAGGTCATGCTGTGTCTGGTTTCTCATGCCGTACAGCATTTGGAATTCAAATTGGCTCGGTGAAATATTATTTTCTTTTGCGAATTGCTTCGTAAATTCAATGATTTGGTCATCGTGTGAAGCAATTGCTGTATAGTTCCCATTCAGCAGGCTCTGTTTGATTAGCTTTTTGTAATTTTCATCGACATCTGCTTTTTCAGGATAGGCATGCTCTGCTGATTCTTTATAAGCTCCTTTTACAAGCCGTAGGAATGGTTTGTATTGACTTAACTCGTTCAAATCCTGTTCTGTACGGTACAAGTATGCTTGAAGAACAGTGCTGACATAAGTGTATTTTTCTTTAAACTGTTGAAAGAGTTCCAACGTCTTCTGACAGCGGGGCACATCTTCCATATCAATCGTTACCATCACTTGGTGCTTTTCTGCTGTATCTAATATCCGCGTCATATTCTTTACGACAAGCTCATGGCTAATATCAAGGCCAAGGGAGGTCATCTTCAGTGATACTTGTGAATTAAGACCTTCTCTGCTAATTGTTTGAATGGTTTGGATACATTCCTCTGTACGTTCATTTGCGATTTCTTCGGAGTCGACAAACTCTCCTAAATGGTCAACTGTGACAGCCAGACCTTTTTCATTTAATTCACGAATAAATTTAATCGAGCTTTGAAAGTCAATTCCGCCGATAAGCTTGCCGGCGGCAAACTTCCCGCCTCTATTTTTAGCAATATGATTTAACGTATTGTTCTTCGATAGGAATAGGAAAAAATCTCTTGTAATCGCTTCCATAATTACACCTCCAAAAGATGCAAAACTATTTCATAATTATCTTACAATTTCTTTCCCTTTGTTTACAATGTCGCTAAAAAACAAGAAAATGAACGTTTTTTTGTCGGTAAGCGCTAATTGCCAGTTGAATTCGTAGGTTGCTAAATTTTCGTATGCTATCATTGAAAGTGACTATCTGCATAAAGGGGCAATTAACAATGGAACAGCGACTACAAATATTGAAGCAATGGTTACAAGCAGAGAATGTAGATGTAGCATTTTTGAATTCAACTGAAAATGTTTTCTATTTAACGAACTTTTATACAGACCCTCATGAGCGTCTGATGGGGTTGTTTGTTTTTAAAGATGCAGAGCCGATTATGGTCGTGCCTGGGATGGAAGCAGGCCAGGTGAAGGACGCAGGCTGGAAAGATGAAGTGATCGGTTATGCAGACCATGAAAACCCGTGGGATTTGGTTAAAGCATCACTTGAAAAACGAAATATGAAAAAGGTTGATAACGTAGCGATTGAATTAGAAGTACTTTCCTACGGTCGCAGTCAATCACTCTTATCACTGTTTCCGGATGCAAAGGTTTTATCAGTAGAAGATAAGCTGAATGAGATGCGCGTTGTGAAGGATGAAAATGAAATTGCGATTATTCGTAAAGCAGCTGAGCTTGCTGATTACGGGGTACAGGTCGGGGTTGACGCATTAGAAGAGGGCGTTACCGAGATGGAAGTACTTGCGAAGATCGAGTATGAACTAAAGAAAAAAGGGATTCGTGAGATGTCATTTTCAACAATGGTACTGTTCGGTGAAAAGTCAGGACAGCCTCACGGAAACCCAGGTGACCGTAAGCTGAAAGCAGGCGACTTTGTTTTATTCGATATGGGTGTTGTGCTGGATGGTTATTGTTCTGACATTACTCGGACATTTGCTTATAAAACTGTTTCAGATAAGCAGCGAGAAATCTATGAAACAGTCTTGAAAGCACAGCTTGCTTCATTAGAAGCGAGTAAGCCTGGTGCTCGGATTGGTGATTTAGATACGGTTGCACGTGATGTTATTACAGCCTCTGGCTATGGCGACTACTTCCCGCATCGAATTGGTCACGGCATGGGAATCAACGTGCACGAATTTCCGTCCATGAGCCATTTAAATGATGGAACGCTGAAGGAAGGCATGGTCTACACGATCGAACCAGGCATTTACGACCCTGAAATCGGCGGCGTTCGCATTGAGGATGATGTGTTAATCACGAAAGATGGTTACGAAACATTAACGAAATTCCCGAAAGAACTACTAATTATTAAGTGAAAAATTAAGGCTGCCCCGCTTGTAAAGTAGGGCAGTTTTTTTTCTAGATTGAAACTTCTTCCTGTGCTGAATCGTTATATAGATTAAATATTCATGCAGAAGGGCAGGGATTTGAAATGAGTAAGTATTCAATTGATGAGTTCATTAAGCAAACAAAGCAGGTGGATAAGGGAGAAGGATTGTTCGAACTAGAAACACCACGCATGCTGGAAATTAATCTTGCAGGCCGCGTATGGGCAAAGATGGGCTCTATGATTTCATATAACGGGCAAATCAAATTCGAACGTGAAGGTGTTTTTGAGCATGGATTAGGGAAGATGTTCAAAAAAGCTTTCACAGGTGAAGGTACGTCCTTAATGAAGGCCAATGGAAATGGCAAGCTGTACTTAGCAGACCAAGGAAAGAAAATTACAATTCTAGAACTGCAAAATGACGCTATTGTGGTAAACGGCAATGACCTATTAGCGTTTGAAGAAGGCATTGACTGGGATATCAAAATGATGCGTAAGGTTGCAGGCATGATGTCAGGCGGTCTATTCAATGTGCGGCTAGAAGGGAGAGGGATGGTGGCGATCACGTCACACTATGAACCTCTAACATTACTTGTTACGCCGGATAAGCCTGTTATCACAGACCCGAATGCAACTGTTGCATGGTCAGGGAACCTCCAGCCTGAATTTCAAACCGACATTACATTGAAAACATTCTTAGGGCGTGGAAGCGGAGAGTCGATTCAGATGAAATTTGCTGGAGAAGGCTTTGTGGTCGTACAGCCATTTGAAGAAGTCTATCTTAGCCAATCCAACAGCTAGATGAGAAATTTGTAAAATAATCGAGAAAGAGCTAGGCATTCACCCACACGGCTATGGGCTGCTGTGCATACGATGACTCCAAACCGAGAGTTTCTCTCAAAAGGAGGATTTAAGAGTGGCGCTCACAGCAGCTCATTGGGTCTATGCCCTTGTGACATTTGTTGTTATCGTGACGATGATTTTTCGAAAAGGTGTTGTCTTGCCGACATTATTAGGCACCTTTCTCGTTGCTTGGATTTATAAGGGCGATATTGTCAGTGGCTTTACATCCGTTTTCAATGCCAACTTAACAGCCGCAAGAGAGCTGTTCAGTATCTTTCTAATTATTACGTTCATGGTGGCATTGCTTCACGTTTTGAAGGACTTAGGTGCAGATAAGCAGATGATTACGCCGATTCAGAAAGTCATGAAAAACGGCCATATCGCCTATATTGTACTCATTGCTGTTACATTTATTATTTCATTATTCTTCTGGCCGACACCTGCTGTTCCGTTAATCTGTGCATTGCTTGTGCCTGCTGCTGTCCGCTCTGGCTTGCCGATAATGGGTGCGGCGATGGCTGTCGCGCTTGCAGGGCAGGGGATGGCGCTTTCTTCAGACTATGTCATGCAAATTGCCCCAATGTTAAGCGCGAAATCAGCGGGGATTGACAAAGCGTTAGTAGCAGATAAAGCCCTTGTGCTGTCACTAATTACAGGTGGCATTGCGATTTTACTAGCGTACCTTGGGATTCGAAAGCAAATGAGAAGCCCGAATGACCCATTGAATGAACAGGAGCTATCATTACTGCAAGGAAACGAAATGACAGAAGTGAAAGAAAAGGTAACAAAGCCTTTCTGGGGAAAATTATTTGCTGTTTTAGTACCCCTCTCTATGTTCAGTGTGATGGTGTATATGTCGTATACGAAATTTAGTAGTGGACGTATGGGCGGCTTTGAAGGCGGCGATGGTGCAGCGTTTATCGGCGGTGTAGCTGTTCTACTGTTAGTATTTGCAACACTTGCTTTTAATCGAAAGCTTGCACTGGACCGTATAAGCGAATATATAACAGATGGGTTTGTCTTTGCGTTCAAGGCGATGGGACCAGTTATTCCGATTGCAGGCTTCTTCTTCCTCGGAAGTGGTGAATTTGCTGGGAATATTCTGTCGCTCGGTGATAATCCAAGTCCCGCATTCCTATTTGACCTCGTGCAAGCTTCTCAAACCATTATCCCGCAAAATATGGTATTCTCCGCATTTGGTATTTTGCTTATCGGGATGATTACTGGATTAGATGGGTCAGGTTTCTCCGGCTTGCCATTAACAGGAGCGCTTTCGGGGGCATTAGCTTCGCAAAATATTGATACAGCAACACTTGCAGCAATCGGACAAATGGGTTCGATTTGGACGGGAGGCGGAACGTTAATCGCGTGGTCTTCGCTTGTAGCAGTTGCTGGTTTCTGCGGCGTTTCCGTTATGGAGCTTGCCCGAAGAAATTTCTTCCCAGTTGTAATAGGATTAATCATTTCAACGGTTGTTGCATTATTCCTTTGGTAGTTTCTAAGTAAGAAAGAGGTTGACTACAGGTCAGCCTCTTTGCAATTCTTGCCACTTGGAATTTTTGTAAGAAACCGCTAATCTGTAGATAAACAAGTTTAAGTGATTGGAAATATTGGAGGGGAATCCCGTGCTCAACGTTAAAATTACTGCTACTGCAACATACTTACCGAAACGAGTCGTCACATCCGAAGAAGTAGATGTGCGAATCGGCGAGAAAGCGGGCTGGTCAGAGAAGAAAAGCGGTGTGCGTACCCGTCATTTTGCAGACCATGAAACAGCAAGTGAAATGGGTGCATTGGCTGCAATAAAGGCATTGAAGAAAGCAAACCTTACATATGAAGACCTTGATTGTATTGTCTGTGCATCAGGGGTGCCTCAGCAAGCGATCCCGTGTACAGCCGCACTCGTACAAGAGCAGTTAGGCAAGCAGATGAGCGGAACCCCTTGCTTTGACGTAAATGCTACCTGCCTTAGCTTTGTGACAGCACTTGATATGATGTCGTATGCCATTGAAGCAAATCGTTATCGCAGAATATGTATTATTTCAAGTGAAATCGCCTCTGCCGGCTTAGATTGGGAGAATAAAGAAAGTGCAGCCCTTTTCGGAGATGGGGCAGTGGCTGTCATTGTGGAGAGAGCTTCTGATGAGGATTCTAGTAAAATCATTCATGCCAAGATGGAGACCTATTCAAAGGGAGCTCATTTTACTGAAATACGAGGCGGTGGAACAATGATTTCTCCGCGCCATTACGATAAAGCAGATGAAAAAGATTTCTTGTTTGATATGAACGGAAGAGCGATTTTCCGTCTTACATCTACGTTAATGACCGATTATTTAGACCGTTTATTTGCGCCTGTCCCTTATTCATTGGATGACATTGAACTTGTGATTCCACATCAAGCAAGTCAAATGGCAATGGGGATTATTCGCAAGAAAATGGGTGTGCCTGAAGAGAGGTTTATGAATATTATCAGCACATACGGAAATACGATTGCTGCGTCTATTCCGATGGCTCTGCATGAAGCGATTGAAACAGAGAGAATCAAACGTGGGGATCGGATTCTCTTGCTTGGAACGTCAGCTGGTTTGTCTATCGGAGGAATGATTCTTGAATACTAGCGTTGTGTTAGTTACAGGTGGACGAGCACCTGCCACACTTGAGCTCATTCGCAGCCTCGGAAAGCAAGGCCACCGCATCATTGTCGCTGAAAGCTTCCCGTTTCACTTATCGAAGGCTTCACGCTACGTATTTAAGCATTACGATTTGCCGAGTCCGTGTAAGGAATACGAGCGCTTTGTAAGTGAGCTAGAGAACATTATAAGAGCTGAGCAAGTTGAGCTGCTCATCCCGACATGTGAGGAAATCTTCTATATTGCAAAAGCAAAACAACACCTATCGAAGCATTGTCGTGTCTTTGTTGATCAGTTTGACAAACTGATTACCTTACATAATAAATACGAGTTTATAAAGCTTGCAGAACACGTTGGGCTGGTGGTTCCTAAGACTTTTCTTGTCGAAAGCACGGAGCAATTAGAACGGTTGGCTGACAAAGAAAGACCAGCGATTCTGAAGCCTGTCTATTCTAGATTTTCAACCTCGGTAAGAAAGCTTTCTGGTGATGAGAGCTTGCCGCCGCTTGATATCACGCCTGCATTTCCGTGGGTCTACCAACACTATATCGAAGGAAAGCAGTATTGCAGCTATTCCGTTGCGTATGAAGGAAAGCTTTTGCTTCATAGTGTGTATGAAACAGAATGGACAGCAGGAGGAGGTGCAAGCATTACATTTGCACCTGTGGAAAGCGAGCAAATTAAGAAGTGGGTTGAAACATTCGTTGCGGCTTATCACTTTTCAGGGCAGATAGCTTTTGATTTTATCAAACAAGGTGAGGCGTTGTTTGCGATTGAATGTAATCCACGCTTAACGAGCGGTATTCACTTATTTCGCGGTGTCGATATTTCGTCTGCTTTCTTACAATCGTATGGGCAAAAATTAATTCAACCAAACCCTGAAAAACAGGTTGCCTTAACGTTAGCGATGGTTTTAGAATTGTCGAAGCTTCGGACGTGGAAGCAGTGGAAAGAGTGGTTAGCAGTGATGCAGGATGCTGAGGACGGTGTGTATGAGCGTGGCGATTGGAGGCCGGTAAGTTATCAGTTTGTTAGCTATTTTCATCTGTGGAGGAAAGCTCGGCGGTTAAAGATTTCAATCTTAGAAGCTACAACGGAAGATATTCAATGGGATGGTGATGCAACATGAAGGCAGTTGTCACAGGAGCCACTGGGTTTCTCGGCCGGAAAACAGCTCGGCGGCTTCAAGGCTTAGGTTATAACGTTATCGCGCTTGGGCGTAATCAGGAAATTGGTGAAATGCTTCAGCGGGAGGGACTTGCTTTTGAAGCCGTTGACTTGAACGAGACGCAGCGATTGAAAGCGGTGTGTGCAGGAGCAGATTATGTTATTCACTGTGCGGCCTTGTCCTCACCTTGGGGAGATTATGACGCCTTTTATTCCGCAAATGTCCTTGGGACGCAATCGATCCTTGCAGCGTGTGATCAAGCTTGTTTGAAGCGATTTGTCCATATCTCGACGCCTAGCCTTTATTTTCAATTTGATGAGCGGTTGAATATTGCGGAGGATGACCCGTTGCCGGCAACATTTGTGAACCACTATGCGGAAACGAAGTATTTAGCAGAACGAGTGGTTGATGAGGCATTTCAACAAGGCATGCCTGTGATCACAATTCGTCCTCGGGCGTTATTTGGCCCTGAGGACCATACAATTATCCCGCGTTTAATTGAAACGAATCGAAAGAAATTTATCCCATTAATTCATGACGGACAGGCTTTGCTTGATTTAACGTATGTTGAAAATGTCGTTGAAGCGATTTTGCTTTGCATGGACTCGCCGGAAGCGTCACTAGGTGAGAAATACAACATTACAAATGGTGAACGTGTCCATTTGAAAGATATATTAGAAAAGGTTTTCGACCAGCTGGATATGCCTTTCAATACGAAGAAAATCCCTTTTTCAGTTGCTTTTTCACTTGCCGGGTTAATGGAGTGGGGTGCTAAACATTTCCGAAACAATGAAGAGCCGCCGCTTACACGCTATACCGTAAGCGTCCTAGCGAAGAGCCAAACACTTTCAATTGAAAAAGCGAAACGAGAGCTTGGATATGAACCTAGAATCAGTATTGAAGAGGGAATACAGCAATTTGTGACATGGTGGAAGGAAGAGAAGCATGATTAAGCGGACGACATTTTCGAGCGGGCATTGTACACAGCTTGAAAAAATTACGAATACAGCAGGGCGCTGGAAAAATGTTGCGTTCCCTGCACTCTATTTTTTATTGCAGCATCCGACAAAAGGAAACATATTGTTTGATACAGGCTATGCAACGCATTTTATTGAGGGAACGAAGGTATTTCCATATAGTATTTATGCAAGGCTAACGCCTGTTGTATTTGATCCAATGAATGGTGCAGTGGAGCAGGTTCGCAAGCTCGGAGTCGAGCCAGAACAGGTGGAGAATATTTTTATTTCACATTTTCATGCGGATCATGTGGCTGGACTGCGAGATTTTCCGAAAGCGACGTTTGTTTGTTCGAAAGAGTGCTATGAATTTGTAAAAGGACGAAACGGGATTTCCGCCTTGAAGCAAGCGTTTATCCCAAGCTTATTGCCCTATGATTTTGAGGAGCGGATGAAGTTTATTGAGGATTGTCCACGCTTGGAAATACGGGATGAAGACGATGCGGAAGTGAAGAGTCTACAGGACGAGTTTGGCGTAGTCTATGATTTGTTTGGAGACCGAAGCTTCTTGTCAATTGCGGTTCCTGGTCATGCGAAGGGACAGCATGGATTGTTTTTCAAGGAAGATGGGGGCTATACGTTCCTAATCGCAGATGCGACGTGGGACAGCGGGGCCTATCGAGAGCTTCAGTTGCCGAGCAGGCTGGCAAATCTCGTCCTGCAAAATCGAACGCAATTTGAACAAACATTGCAGAAGATCCATCATTTTCATAAGAGGCATCCAGATGTACGAATTATCCCGTCTCATTGTAAGGAGGAACTGACCTTTGAACAAAGTAGCGCTCGTAACAGGAAGTAACGGTGGGTTTGGGACAGCGCTTGTAGAAGAGCTGCTTCGCCAGGGCTATTACGTTGTTGCCACAATGCGAAACTTAGCAAATCAAGCGGCTATCCAAGCGCTTGCACGCACGTTAGGGAAAGCGAATGCTGTTCATTGTATGAAGCTTGATGTGACCGATACAGCCGATGTGCACCGGCTTGCTGAGTGGCTGGAGCAGAAGGGTGGAGTTGTTGATCTGCTTATTAATAATGCAGGCTATTGTCAGGGTGGGATTGTCGAAAAATTAACAGAGGATGAGTGGAAAGCACAATATGACGTGAATTTGTTCGGGGTGATTACTGTTACGAAGGTCTTGCTTCCACTGTTAAGGGGGAGTGAGAAGGCGAGGATTGTGAATATCAGCAGTGTGAGCGGTCTGCTTGGGTTGCCTGCAATGTCGCCGTATTCGTCAAGCAAATTTGCGCTAGAAGGATTGAGTGAATCCCTTCGCTTAGAGCTTCTGCCATTTGATATTTCGGTTTCACTTATTGAGCCTGCCTCCTATAAAACAAAAATTTGGGACAAAGGCTTAGCAAATGTCCAAATCGCACATGGGGAGTACCAGGAGTTTTTGGACAAAGTGTATGCAGAAGCGGTGCAGTCATTTCAAGGCGGAAGTGACCCTCAAGAAATTCAGCAAGTCATTCGTCGTATTATCCGAAGCCGTAAGCCAAAGATGCGTTACCAGCTTGGCAGGGATGCCATTTTTCTCTACTGGGCAAAGCGGCTTCTGCCGTGGTCTGTCATTGAATGGGTTGTGAAGAGAAAGCTGTTATAAGGAGGATGACAATGGATGTTGTAAAAATCTTGTACCATTATTTGCGTACGAAAAAGCGGACTTTCTCTACACGTGAAGAATTAGCGGGTTTTCAATACAAAATGATTGAGAAGCACCTTGCTTTCGTGCGTGCTTCCTCTCTGTTTTACCGAAACTTAAAGGAACTGCCGCTTATGAATAAACAAAAAATGATGGACCACTTTGATGAGTTGAACACAGTTGGTATTTCTAAAGAAGAAGCATTCAAAGTTGCGTTACAGGCTGAGAATACACGTGATTTTTCGCCGACAATTGGTGAGATAACAGTCGGCTTATCGAGCGGGACCTCGGGGAACCGTGGAATTTTTTTAGTATCAAAGGAAGAGCGGCTCATGTGGGCGGGAATTATTTTAGCGAAAGCTCTTCCAAAGGGCATTCTTACAAAGCAGCGGATTGCCTTTTTCTTGCGGGCGAACAGCAATCTCTATAGCAGTGTTAGCAGTAAGCGTATTTCATTTGGATTCTATGACTTACTGGATGAGCCGGACGCTCACCTTACACGTTTGAATGACACACAGCCTGATGTGTTAGTTGCTCCGCCTTCGATGATGCGTTATTTAGCAGAACAGAAGAAGCGAGGTCAACTGCGCATTTCCCCGATCAAAGTAATCACAGTTGCGGAAGTATTAGACCCGCTTGATGAAGCTGTTATTCAAGAGGGGTTTAATCAGCAAGTGCATCAAATCTATCAATGTACAGAAGGATTCTTAGCAACAACATGCTCTCATGGAACACTTCATTTGAATGAGGACTTAGTGAAGATTGATAAGAAGTTTTTAGATAATGAAAAGACAAAGTTTCATCCGATTATTACGGACTTTACGCGGAAGACACAGCCGATTATTCGCTATGAGCTCAATGACATTTTGACGCTTAAGGAAAAACCTTGTCCATGCGGCAGTGTGATGACAGCAATTGAGCAAATTGAAGGCCGCAGTGATGACCTTTTTTATTTTCCGAAACGAGGTGGGGCAGGGGTGAAGGCTGTTTTTCCAGACTTTATTCGAAGAGCCGTTATAACAGCGGATGACCGTATTGAAGAATATAAGGTCATCCAGACGAGCCCAAGTCAACTTCACATACATATGAAAACGAAATGTGATAGAGCTGAGGTAGAAGCGAAGGTGAGAGAAGGTATTCTGGAAGTATTGGAAAGTCAAGGGTGTGAAATTCCTGTCTTTCATTTTCTAGATTATCAGTTCAAACCTGGAGATAAGAAATTACGGCGAGTTGAAAGGACTTATTCAATTGATGAATGCGGCGATTTATAGACGTGAAGCAATCGCAACCATTCCTTGGGAGGATTATCAAGATGGGGAAACGATGAAACGTTATTTCCTGCCTCTTATTGAAAAGGGCACAACAACATACGTTAAGAATGTACAAACAGAAATGCTCTTTATTGGCTGTGGCGACGTGTTACTCCCTGTCAGCCGCAATGAAGAAGAATATACGAATTCATATGTGACATCACCATTTACCCACTATATTTCCTATGCGAAAGAGGAACTGCGCTTCTTAAATATTCCAGCAGTTGCCCCATTGCTTGAAGGCTTGCTTTCAAGGCTTGGAAAGCGAGCGCAGAAATCACAAGTGAATAAAATCATATATGTGAACAACTGGCTTCTTTCCACGAATTTGTATGTGAAGGTGAGTGATGAGCAGCTGCAGGCGATCACTGCAAGGCTTGTGCATGAATTTCCTGATTATCTTATCGCCTTTCGTTCGCTCATTAAACGGCTGCACACTCCTATTATTCATGCGCTAGAAGCTAGTGGTTTTTCTGCGGTGCCAAGCCGTTATGTGTATCTCTTTGGGGATGTGGAAGAGGAAGCGTTGAATGCCAAGCAACGAAAGCAGATTCGCCAGGATAAGAAGTTGATTGAGAAGCACGGCTATGAAGTGGTCTCGAAAGAACAGCTGACAGAAGAAGACTATTCACAAATCGTCGCGCTCTACAACGCCCTATACTTAGAGCGTTATTCCTATCATAATCCACAATTTACAGAGAGGTATATGAAGAACTTAGTTGAGAGCGGGTTTGGCACTGTAAAAGGGTTAAGGCGAAATGGCAGGCTTGAGGGTGTTATCATTTACGTGACATTAACTGGTGTTCTAACAACACCTGTACTTGGCTATGATACGTCACTACCGAAAGAGTATGGGATGTATCGAATGTTAACGTATTTAATTTATGAGGAAGCGAAGGAAAACAAACTGTTTCTTCATCGAAGTGCTGGAGCAGGGCAGTTTAAATATAACCGAGGTTCGACTGGTGAAGCGGAATACACTCTTTTGTATATGAAGCACCTTCCGCAGTCACGTCGCCGGATTTGGAAGCTGTTTGATTTTATCTTAAGACGATTTATTATCCCAACAGTTGAAAAGAAGAAATTATAAAAGCTCACTCCGTCAATTTGAGAGTGAG
This sequence comes from Bacillus tianshenii, assembly GCA_020524525.2. Taxonomy (NCBI): domain Bacteria; kingdom Bacillati; phylum Bacillota; class Bacilli; order Caryophanales; family Bacillaceae; genus Sutcliffiella; species Sutcliffiella tianshenii. The sequence continues at coordinate 3,678,500 of CP129018.1, forward strand.
CTTTTCGTTTATGCTTTTACGTCGATATGTTTGAACTGATTCACATTAAATAAGCCTAAGTCTGTTAATTTTAGAGCTGGTATGACAGGCAATGTTAAGAATGAGAGGGTTAGAAATGGGTTGAATTCACCTTTGTAGCCGAGTTGAGCTAATGCTTGCTTGATCTCGCCGAGCCCTTTGTTTACAGTTTGATAATCATTGATAGACATTAAGCCTGACAGCTGAAGTGAAAGCGATGCGGTTACTTTTCCATTATGGATGATGACCAATCCGCCGTTCATTTCTTGTAGTGTGTTGATAGCAGTCAGAATGTCTTCATCATTTGTTCCGGTTGCGACGATATTATGGGAATCATGGGCGATTGTGGTAGCAATTGCTCCTTCAGTTAAGCCGAATCCTTTTACAATCCCTAAGCCAATATTGCCTGTTAGCTTGTGACGCTCTACGACAACTAATTTTAGTTGGTCCTTCTCGATGGAAGGCACAAAATACCCGTCTTCGACTGCAGTTGTTTCGGTAAGGTGCTTCGTTACAATGTTGTTCGGGATTATTTCGATTATGTTTGCTTCTTGTGATGGACCAATCTCGATTTGCAGGTCATTTGCGTTTATTTCGGGTACATGAACCGTTGATATGAGCTTTGTTTCCGGTTGTTTTCGCTCATATGCTGGTCCTGCGTATTTGCTATCTTTACCAACAAGGACTCCTGATTTGTACACTTTATGTATACGGATCGTTTCCAAATCATCTAATAGTAAAAAATCTGCGTCATAGCCAGGAGCAATGGCGCCTTTGTTATGTAAGCTGTAGCATTCTGCTGTGTTCAGTGAGGCCATTTGGATCGCTAACAAGGGGTGAATGCCCTCCTGTATGGCTAACCGTACATTATGGTCAACACTGCCTTCTTCAATTAAATCATCAAGGTGCTTATCATCTGTGCAAAATACGAAGCGGCGCGAATTTTTCGTATTGACGGCAGGTAGGAGGGATTTCAAATCTTTTGCAACAGAACCCTCTCGAATCATCACGTACATACCACGTCTTAAGCGGTCAAGTGCTTCCTCAACGGATGTACATTCATGGTCAGTACGAACGCCTGCAGTTCGGTAAATATTTACAGCATTTGCATCTAGTCCAGCAAGGTGACCATCGATATGGTCGCGGTGTTTGTTCGTTAGAACTAACTTATCAATCATGGATTCTTCTGCATGCTGCACAGATGGGTAATCCATCACCTCAGCTAAACCAAGTACGCGTTCATGCTTGTAAAGAGGTGCTAAATCATCTGCTTTTAACACTGCACCATTGTTTTCGAAAGGAGTAGCTGGTACACAAGATGGGAGCATGTAATATGTATCAAGTGGAATGTTCTCCGAATCATGAAGCATATAGTGAATGCCCTCTGTTCCTGAAACATTTCCAATCTCGTGAGGGTCGGTAATCACCGTAGTGACGCCGTGAGGCAGAACTACTTTTGCAAATTCACTTGGTGTTACCATGGATGATTCAATGTGAACATGTCCATCAATAAAAGAAGGGGAAATATAACGGCCTTGGGCATCGATTATTTCCTTGCCCTCGAATTCGCCAATTCCAACAATCATTCCATCAGCAATGGCGACATCACCGTACATGATTTCAAGGTTGAAGATATCGATTATTTTCCCGTTTTTTATCAAAGTATCTGCGGGGATCTGCTTGTTTGCAACAGCAATTTTTCTCATTAACATCTCTTTTTGTTCGTCCATCATGTCATCCTCTCTCAACAGTTCATTATACTTAGCGTTTGACTAAGGAAGAGTGTATATACTTCAATATAATACGAGTGCACGATTGAAAAATCCTTTATCGAAAATTGTCTAATCCACATTTTAAAGGTGGAAAATTTGTTATGTCAACGAATTGTGGACACAGCGCTCTATCCTAATACATACATCACGGATGTTTTCATATAATGATGTGAAAATGTGTAGGGTGGTGACAGGGTTGGAAGGTCTATTAAAGGGAGTATTGCCGCATGCAGCAGAGCTTCTTGTTATAAATCAAAGACCAGTTGTAGTAATCGCGGATTTAGATGGTGATAACCTGTTTGAAGTAACCGGTGTATACAAATATCGTGGTGAAAATTACCTCATTATTCTGAAGTGGCAGGCTGGTGCTTGGTATGTAGCGGCAAATGCAAAAGGGAAAGGCTACGATATTACCGACTTTGTCGTTGCTCCTGTCACAAGGTGCGGGGTGAATGATCTTATTATTGGTTGGCAGGTGGCAGGCATTTGGTCTGTTCTTGAAATCTATCAATTCATGCAAAATAGCATTCGCGGCGTTATGCAGAAAGAGCTTTATTTTAGCAAATTAGAAATTGAAGATATGCCTAATAGGTATGGGAAAGATGGAAGAGCAGAAATTGCTTTATGGGTGCATGATACAGGTGAAGCTTATCGAATTGACCTCTATCGCTGGTGTGGAGACCAATTGGTACCGGCGAAGGATGTCTCTCCTTATTACTATCAAAGAATCTTGCGTTATTATAGTAGGTTAGTAAAGGAGTATCCAGATTCACCAACTTACTTATATTATTTGGCTAACGCTCAAATGCAAGTCGGGTTGCTTCAAGAGGCGCTGCTTTCAATCGAGAAAGATTTACAACTTCCTTACCCATATCCATCGAAAGAAGAATTAATTCAGTTGAAAGAATCACTAAGCAAATTAAGTGAAAGGCAGCAGGTTGATCTATCGCAGGTTGTGTCGGTACCTTCTGAATCGAAACGAGACGAAGCGCTTGAAGATGCGTTCGCTCGCGTATTTGAGCTCAAGCGCGGCGTTGATAATGTTCGTTATTACTACAATCGGATTGATTTAAATGATGATGGGGAGGAAGAAGTGTTTGTTTACTTAGTTGGCCCGTTTGTATGTGGAACAGGTGGGTGCAGTGCAGCAATCTTTGAAACAATCAATGGAGAATATCGCTTATTATCGAGGTTCTCTCTGGTCAGAAGCCCTATTATTATTGAGGAGAAGAAGTCGAATGGTTATCGAAATATTGTCATGTATGTTTCTGGTGGAGGGATTGAGCCATTTTATGCCGAATTAACATTTGATGGAAAGGCATATCCATTAAACCCCTCCATTCAACCAAAGGTGCCACCAGGAACGCTATTAAGAGGAGAAGCAATTATAGCGGACAATCTGGTAACAAATCCAGGTATTCAATTTTAGACTTTTCGTTTTAGGTGGGCGAAGAACAGGAACAGTTTATTAATATAAAATTTTTTGAGGAGGATTTCATGGGGAAACGATTAGACACAGTCGATTTAACGAAAGAAATGGATTCGAAAAAAGAATACAAAAAGCAACTCAAGCATTACCAAGTCGAATTATTGAAACTACAGCAAACATTATACTTTCAAAAGATACCGGCTATTTTCGTATTTGAAGGATGGGATGCAGCTGGAAAGGGAGGTGCGATTAAAAGGCTGACACAACGTCTCGACCCACGCGGCTATAATGTCCATCCTGTCAGTGCCCCGACAACTGAAGAGAAACAGCAGCACTATCTCCAACGCTTCTGGCAGAGGATGCCTTCTTACGGTGAAATTGCGATGTTTGATCGTTCTTGGTACGGAAGAGTACTCGTTGAGCGCGTCGAGCAGTTTGCTTCGAAAAATCAATGGGAGCGAGCCTACACAGAAATCAATCAATTTGAAAAAATCTTAGCAGATGAAGGGTTTATCATCGGGAAGTTCTGGTTCCATGTTAGTCCAGATGAACAGCTTGCAAGGTTTCAAAGCCGAGCAGAAGACCCATTAAGACGCTGGAAGCTAACAGACGAAGATTGGCGTAACCGTGAGAAATGGGAGGAGTACGAAGAAGCGGTGGAAGATATGCTTGCTGAAACCGATACACCGTACGCACCTTGGACAATTATTGAAGGAAATGATAAAAAGTATGCTCGTGTCAAAACGCTGCGCACAGTCGTCGAAACGATTCAAGACTACCTTGATAAGCACGGAATTGAAGAAAAGGAGCTTTAATTGGAAAAAGCGAACTAGACTCAACCTAGTTCGCTTTGTATGCTTAACTTGTATAAATTTATATTTTAAGAATTGCCGCGGTTTATTCCACTCTTTATTTGAAACCTAAACGATGTAAGCCCTACCTCTCATACATCCTTACGGCTCCGAAGCCGCGCCAGTGTGAATAAGTCCTTTATTAAAAACAAAAGTAGAACGCCAGTCAAAATTACGTACTAACGTTTACAAGTTAATTTTCTTTGTTAGGTGCAATATATAACATTATCATTAATATTTTATGTTGTCAATACAGTTATGTCAATTAGATTGGCATCATAACTTGTCCACCCCATTCATAGAGTAGAAGTAGAAAATCAATATGCGGGGGATGGATATGCAATATTATTATGGTCCACAGATGCCATTGCGAATTCTTGATGAAGCTGAATTTTGGAAGCATCAAGAGGAAGAGCACACCGTTGTCATTCGAGAACTCGTCTCTGGATTAGAACAGAAATATGTAGACGCGTTGAAAGAATGGGAGAAGGAGCTGTCGAAAACTCATCAGCAGGTTGTGCGTTATATTGAATCGGTTATTCGCTCAGGCTATTACGTACCCTATCAGCTCTATCAGCAAGTACTCCAGCTTGTTTCGTTTTGTTTAGAGCAAAGCCTGCAGTTTATTAAGCTATGCCAGCAGATTAAGGATGAAAGTGAAGCTGTCAGCAAAAACCCAACAGCGAAGGTTGTATTAGACCACATTATTCGTGAATCAGAATATTTTGTTGGGATCGCGCAAGCCCTTCTCTATGGTCAACAACCGAAAATGCACGACCAAACCCGAGGTGAATAGCCTCGGGTTTTTCACTGTTTTGATGGTCCTAGCTTAACTAAGACTTAGGTCCAATTAAAAGATTAAACTCAAGCTCGTTATGGGAACTTCCAAATCTCGATAAGATAAAAGCAAGAAAGGAGGAACAACCATATGAAAAAGCTCGGGTTGTTGGTAGTGGGAGGTATCGCCGCTTTCACATTGATTGCAAATCTGGACTCACTTGTCGGCTTAGCAATCAGCTTAGTGATTATGTATTACGCGTTAAAAGGCTTCTTGAAAGCAGAATCATTATTCAAGAAGGTGCTATGGGCAGTGTTCGGGTTAATTGCGTTAGCAGTATCCGCAGCAAATGTACCTGCAATTATCGGTATCGTAGCTGCATACGTTCTCTACCTTGTCGTGAAGAAGTGGAAGACCAAGAAGGAAGTTGTCGTAGAAGAAGACCCATTTATTAACTTTGAAAAGCAATGGGCAGAACTTAATAAAAATTACTAAGGGGAGGACCAAAGCATGGGTTTAATCACACGTATTAAAAATACAATTTCAGCTGACTTATATGAACTGTTAGAACAAAAGGAACAGAAAAATCCGATTGGGATGCTCAATCAACATTTACGCCAATGTGAGCAAGAGGTAGAGAAGGTTCGCAAGCTAGTTGAACGTCAGTATACGTTAAAACAGGAGTTTGCACGTGAATGGAGTTTTGCAGAGCAGCTTGCAGCAAAAAGAAAGAGCCAAGTAGAAATTGCTTCAAAAGCTGGTGAAGAACAATTACAGCAATTTGCGATGCAAGAACAGCTTCAATATGAAGAACGTGCTGTACGTTTGAAGGAAGCTCTTCTTCAAGCAGAACATCATCTAAGCGAACTTGAACAGAAGTATGAAGAGATGAAGCATAAGTTAAAGGATATGCACATCCGTCGCATGGAGCTGATGGGAAGAGAAAATATCGCACGTGCTCACTACCGGATGAATAAGGTAACTGATTCTGGAAAGTACGCGAATGAAGCCTTCTCGAACTTCGGTGAAATGGAGCAATACATTGAGCGGCTGGAGCAAAAGGTGAATGCCGATTATAATCACAGCACAATTGATACCCGTATTGCCCAGCTGGAAAAAGAATTGAAAAAAGATGATTCAAGCACAGTTTTATAAGCAAAACGTGGTATTCTAAAAAGGCGTAGGACTCTGCGCCTTTTTGTACTTTGAGATAGTAAAGGAGGGTAAGCCCGATGCTACGTCAGAAGAAAACAGATTATATGAGCGGCACGCTTCTTATTGGCATATTTATTTTGTTAGTTGAAGTGACATTTTTCAATCGTGGGCTTATCGTTTCGTTGCTTCTTTCGTTATTGCTTATTTATTTCGGACGTAAGAAATTACATCGTTTATTTGGAAAGGTTTTATTCTGGGTGGGAGTCATTAGCTTATTCTTTACGGTTATTAATATGATGACACTCAAGTTTTTACTACTTGCCATTATTCTTTATTTTATATTGAAATATTTTCAGTCAAAAAAAGAGCCTCATTATTTATCTCCAGATATTCGGGAATCTTCACGTGTTGAACCAGCAGTTATAAAGCGAAAACCGCTTTTCGAAAATAATTTGTTTGGGCAAAACAGAACGATGGAAGAAGTCTATGAATGGAACGATGTGAACATCCAAACAGGTGTAGGAGATACAGTTATTGACTTAAGCTATACAGTGTTGCCTAAAGGTGAAGCGGTGATTGCTATTCGGAATGTCGTTGGCAATGTACGTATTCTTGTCCCGTATGAAGTGGAATTAAGTGTTCATCATTCTGTAGTGGCAGGAGCGACGACTATATTAGAGCATGAAGAATCAAAGGTTTTCAACCAAACCATTTCCTTTCAGACAGCTGACTATGATGAAGCCACACAAAAATTAAAAATTATAACGTCAATGCTTGTTGGTGATCTTGAGGTGAACAGAGTATGAAGATCATTCAGCGACAAATTATGACAGGCATTGTTTTTTCAGTCCTTTTCTTTCTATTATTTATGATTGTATTCTTTATAGCCTTCCCAATTCCTGATTGGACATTATTATGGGAAAGGGAACTATTGGATGTACCGTTCGCCGTGCTTGCACTAAGCCTAAGTGGTGTTACAGGCATCGGGTTCGGGCTTGTTTCGGGAACTTATTGGCGTAAGCAACTAGAGCTGATTTCTTCAGCACTCCAGCAGTTAGAGCAAGGAAGAAATCTGTACACAGAAGAAATATCTCAATCACCGGACTTGAGTGATATTTGGAAACGAATGACGAAGATTCAACAACAAATGACAAAGCAGACAAAGCTTTCGCAAAAGCTTGCAAATGAAAAAGCGGAAGAGCAAGAGAGGCAGTTACAACAAGTTGTCTCACAAGAACGAAATCGGTTAGCCCGCGAGCTGCACGACTCTGTAAGTCAACAACTATTCGCAGCTTCAATGATGATGTCAGCCATCAATGAATCAGAACCCGTATCAGATGCACAAGGAAAGCAATTAAAAATGGTCGAGAATATGATTCACCAATCACAGCTTGAAATGCGTGCATTGCTTCTGCACCTACGGCCAGTGGCATTAAAGGGGAAATCCCTGCAAGAAGGAATACAAGAAATTCTAGTAGAGCTTTCACAAAAAGTCCCGCTTGATATCGAATGGAAAATAGAGCCGATCCCGCTCGATAAAGGAGTGGAGGACCATCTATTTCGAATCCTGCAAGAATCGGTTTCAAATACATTACGCCACGCCCAAGCAGCCAGTCTCAAGGTGCTTTTAATTGAGCGGGATGAGGTTATTATTATGAGAATTGTAGATGACGGTATTGGCTTTGATGTAGAAGAGGCAAAAGCAGGCTCATACGGCTTGCAAAATATGCAAGAACGCGCAATTGAAATTGGCGGCTCATTGAAAATCGTAAGCTTGAAGAATAAGGGAACTCGCTTAGAAGTAAAAGTCCCGATATTGTCACGAGAGGGGGATGAGAATGATTAAGGTATTGTTTGTCGATGATCATGAAATGGTACGGATTGGTGTCTCCTCTTATTTATCTGCTCAACCTGATATTGATGTTATTGGCGAAGCAGATGATGGCGCAAAAGCAGTACAGCTTGCTTTAGAGCTGCGGCCAGATATCATTTTGATGGATCTTGTGATGAAGGAAATGGATGGGATTGAGGCGACAGAGCAAATTATAAGTCAATGGCCTGAAGCAAAAATTATTATTGTGACAAGCTTCGTAGACGATGAGAAAGTCTATCCAGCGCTTGAGGCTGGAGCAACAAGTTATATGCTAAAAACATCAAAAGCAAGCGAAATTGCAAATGCAATCCGTGATACATATGAGGGACAATCTGTGCTCGAACCAGAAGTGACGGGGAAAATGATGATGAAAATGCGGAGCAAGAGAAATCAGCCGCTGCATGAACAGCTGACAAACAGAGAAATGGAAGTCCTGCTGCTCATGGCAGACGGCAAAGCAAACCAAGACATTGCAGATGAGCTGTTCATTTCATTGAAAACAGTGAAAGCACATGTAAGCAATATCTTAAGTAAGCTGGAAGTGCAAGATCGTACCCAGGCTGTCATCTATGCATTTAAGCACTCATTAGTTGAATAACTGCACAGAGAAAAAAAGGGCGTCCCACACGGTGAGCGCCCTTATTCATTATCTCGATATTTCTTTTCGCTTGAAGAGCTGTCTTTTGTTTTATCCTTTTCTTTTTCCTCTTTCATCTCCTGATTTAAGTCTTCTAATGGGATTGAATCTACGGTTTGTTCATCTTTAAAACGGTCATATTGGCTTTTCTTTTCAGAGGAATACTGTTCAGGGCGTTCCATGTCTTTTTGAGGTTTTCGTTCATTTTTATCTGCCATTATTTCACCCCTAACGTTTTTTTATGTTGTACCTTTTTCTGGCTATTGTTAAACGTTTTGATGGTTCAAAATAATAGGATGAAAATTTAGAATTTTACAACAATAATGGTTTATTATAGAATATAAGTTATTCACTATATAAAAGGGGGCTTCTGTTTGTTTAAAAAATTATTTGAAAATTATGAACAATTATATTCAGAGCTTGTTCAGTTTAGACGAGATTTACATATGTATCCTGAGGTTTCGCATGAAGAAGTGGAAACACCAAAGAAAATAGCCGCATACTTAAGGAAACTAGGACTGGAGGTAAGGGAAGGTGTCGGTGGAAATGGTGTCGTGGCGAGGCTACAAGGTGGAAAACCTGGCAAAACAATTGCACTCCGAGCAGACTTTGATGCTCTTCCAATCCAAGATGAAAAAGAAGTAGCTTACAAGTCAAGGGTTCCAGGTGTTATGCATGCTTGTGGTCATGATATACATACAGCCTCTTTATTAGGAGTGGCAAATGTATTAAGTCGTTACCGAGATGAAATTGAGGGAAATGTCGTGTTTATCCATCAATTTGCCGAAGAAGTTTCTCCAGGCGGCGCAGAAGCAATGATTGCTGATGGCTGTCTTGAAGGTGTAGATGAAATCTACGGAGCACATGTATGGTCAGAGGACCCAGTTGGACAAATCAGCTTTTGCGAAGGGTTTGCGATGGCAGCAGCCGATATCTTCGAGATAAATGTTTTTGGTCAAGGGGGACATGGCGCTCAGCCTCATAAAACAATTGACCCCATTACAGCATCATGTCAGCTCGTTTCAAATTTACAGCAAATTGCAAGTCGTAAGACCGATCCACTGAAAGCAGTGGTTGTGACAGTAGGGGCTTTTCAAAGTGGGAAGGCGTTAAACGTTATTCCAGATAAAGTGTATTTAGGCGGAACAGTACGTTCATTTGATGAAGAAGTGCGGGATGAAACAGAGGCACTTATCCGTAAAATGACCGCCTCCACATGTGATGTCTTCGGAGCGAAGGCAGAAGTTCACTACGTAAGAGGACATGCTGCTGTATATAATCATCCAACCGAAACGAAAAAAGTAAAAACTCTTGCTCAGCACCTTTTTGGTAAGGAGCATGTGATCGATAAAGAACCGATTATGGGAGCTGAGGACTTCGGGTATTATTTGCAGAAAGTCCCAGGAACGTTCTTCTTTGTAGGAGGTCGTAATCCAGAATTGAACGCAGTCTATTCTCATCATCATCCGAAGTTTGATGTAGATGAAAAAGCAATGATCAATATCGGCAAAACATTCTTGTCTATTATTTTTGAAAAGCAAATAAGAGAACAGAAAGAAGGGGCAGAACAACAAATTAAAAATTAGTGGGGTGACGGTATGAGAAAGGGTTATGTTGTTTTTACTATTTTACTATTATTACTTGGCTTAGTTGGTTGTGGGGCAAATGAATCGAGCGGGGATTCTGAGGAGAAAGTGAAAGATACGCTCGTGTTTGGCCGTGGCGGGGATTCTGTTTCCCTAGATCCGGCTGAAGTAACAGATGGTGAATCATTCAAAGTTACCGAAAATATCTATGATACCCTTGTTCAGTTTGGCGACATGGACACAGAGATTTACCCATCATTAGCAAAAGAATGGAACGTCTCGGATGACGGGTTAACGTATACATTTGACTTAAGAGAAAATGTTACGTTTCATGACGGAACAGCGTTCAACGCAGATGCTGTAGTGTATAACTTTGAGAGATGGATGAATCCAAATGAAAAACAAGAAGGGAATTTTGCTTTCTACCGCTCAATGTTTGGAGGATTTAAAGGAGACGAAGGCCATGTGATTCAGGAAGTGAAAGCAGTTGATGAGCATACTGTAGAAATTGTCCTCAAACGTCCACAAGCACCTTTCTTGAAGAATTTAACAATGGCATCCTTCTCCATTGCAAGTCCGCAGGCATTAAAGGAATATGGTGATGAATATGGGCAGAACCCTGTTGGAACAGGACCTTTCATCTTTAAAGAATGGAAAAGAAATGACCGGATTGTGTTAGAAAAAAATGAAGAATATTGGATGGAAGAGTATCCGAAGTTAAACCGAGTAATCTTTAAGGCGATTCCAGATAACTCTTCAAGGTTGAATGCGTTGAAAACGGGCGAGATTGATATGATGGATGGTGTTGAGCCAAGTAGTGTAGAAGAAATAGAAGAGAGTGAAGAGCTTCAAACGTTTATTCGACCATCAATGAATATCGGTTATTTAGGGTTGAATGTTACGCGGGGACCGTTAGAGAATAAGTACGTCCGCCAAGCATTGAACCATGCAGTTGATAAGAAAGCGATTATCGATGCCTTTTTCATGGGCCAAGCTGAGCCAGCTAAGAACCCTATTCCTCCGTCAGTGGAAGGGTATAACGACGAAATTGAAGCTTACCCTTACGACTTAGAAAAGGCAAAAGAGCTCTTGGCAAAGGGTGGTTATCCTGATGGCTTTGAAATGGACCTATGGGCAATGCCTGTATCGCGTCCATATATGCCAAATGGTCAAAAGGTTGCCGAAGCGATTCAAGCAAGCTTCAAAGAAATTGGTGTCACAACAAACATTCAGTCATATGAATGGGCAACCTATATTGAGAAAGTCATTGCTGGTGAGGCAGACGCATTCTTATTAGGTTGGACAGCACCTAATGGTGATGCAGATAACTTCCTTTATACATTGCTAGACAAAGAAAGTATCGGAAGCAGTAACTCTTCTCGTTATGCAAACGACCAGCTGCATGAGCTATTAGTCGAGGCACAATCTACAATTGGCCAAGAAAAGCGAAATCAGCTATACAAGCAGGCATTAGAAATTATTCATGAGGACGCTCCGTGGATTCCTCTCGTTCATTCCACGCCTGCACTGGCTGGCACAAATACGATTACTGGCTTCCACCCTCATCCAAATTCAAGTGTTGATTTAACAAAAGTAGAATTTGAATAGTTTACACGAAAAGGCTCCTCTATAGGGGTCTTTTTGTTTGTATTTCATTTGTATCAAACGTTTCGTACTGCTGATTTTGATGATATTCTACGCCTTTAGATAGTCCCAAAATAATCAAACTGTAAGCGAGAAACGGAACAATGATGGTAACCCATACTTTTGTTTTCTTCCGTTTTTGATAAGATGCGAATTCAATAACTTTCCCCATAAGATTCCTCCTGTAGCATTGTTCAAAAAAATGTCATTTTCTTACCGTATATGTTACAGAATTTTCAGATAAAATAAAAGGGAAAGTTGTAAAAATGTTATAATATTTTATGGTGGAAATAATAAAAAAACGTCTCTTCTTATATAGAAGAGACGCACCATCTTATGCACTTTTCTTCATTTGACTTAAATCCCCTACTGGTAAAATGTCTCGTCGATAAAGAGGGTTCAAAACACCTGCAGCAGAGCCATACCATGCACAGAAAGCTGTGATAAGACCAAAGTATCCGCCAAAAGTGCTTGGAATTAAACCGAATTCAGCTAAATCTAACAAGATAAATGTCACAAGTAAAAAAGAGAACGTAACGTTTAAGACGCGATTTAATCGGAAAGTTCCAATCCACATATATAAAGTGAAAATTGTCCAACCTACTAGGTATGTACCAACGGCCATCTTTCCATCAGCGCCAAAGTTTAGAATCCCATTCAACTCTAAATAAACCATTGCTGAAAGAGACATCCAAAATGCTCCATAAGATGAGAATGCAGTAGCTGCGAATGTATTTCCATTGCGGAACTCCCACATCCCTGCTAAAACTTGCACGCCACCGCCATAAAATAAACCAAGCGTTAGAAATAAATGTGATAGGGAAGGCGGTAAGATTTGTGCATTTGATAAACTTAGAATAAATGTTGTAAGTGCAAAGGCAGCCAAGCCTAATGGTCCAGGATCAGCAATTTTTACGTTGTTATTCATCGTTTTCACCTCTTTAATTTAGTTGAACGTAAAGGAACATAATTATTAACATTTTATTTTGAGCTCAAAAATAAAATTGTCATATAACAGCTGATCTGTATTATAACTGCACATATTAACAGATTCAATCTAATTTCCACCGAAAACCAAACATTGATAATATTCTAAAAATTTAATAAGATTTTATGCTGTAGAAAAAGTCATAGTTAATAAAGAAGTTTTCTAATTAAGCGACATAGTAATAAGGTGAAAATGTCCTGTTTGTTCAGAAGTGTGTGGCGTATTAGAATAAAAAATTCCAATAAAAGCATATTTGTGAACGTTTTCGTAAGAATATGAATTGCATTTGCAAATCAAATCATACAATGGTAGCATCAATTAAGACTAGGTAATATATTATAAGAAAATTTCGAAGAGCTTTACGTCCAGAAAAGGATAACTTTTGGATTTCCAGTTTGTGCAAAGACAATAAAAATTTCTTTCATTCTATTTACCAATAATATTGATGTATTGGGTGTGATGAAGGATCATTTTTATTAGCATATTACATGAAAAAGAATTTTCTTTTTTGGAGATAAGCTTTAAGTAAAGGGGTAATTAAATGGACAAACTTCATACGTTTGCATGGTACGCAGCACGCGTAGCTCCGCATCTGCCTAAAGAAGCTTTCAAACCTGTACCAACACGTTTGTTAGGCGGGCTTGTATTTTTGCTTATCGCAGTAGCCGGGATTGTTTCGATTGGGGTATTTGATTTTAATGTATGGATTAATCTTGGCATTGCTTTAGTATTAGGTTCAAGCTTTGCATCACTTGGATTTCTTGGTCATGAAATTTTACATGGAACAGTTGTTAGAAAAGCATGGCTTCGTGATTTCCTGGGTGGTATTGCCTTCTTGCCGTTGACGACAGGACCTCGCTTATGGAGAAAATGGCATAATATGGAGCACCATCAACATACACAAGATGAAGAAAAAGACCCTGATGCATGGTTAACTATCGAAGAGCTTGCTAAGCATCGCTTTTTGACTTGGATTTACCGTCTTCCGTTTGGTGTACGGGCTTTCGTAAGCTTTTTGTCTTTAACGTTCACGTTCACAATGCATTCTACAAATATGTTTAAGCAATATATTAAAGAATTTAAGCCTGAAAAGAAGCCTGCTGTTTGGGTTCAATTCCTTTTCCCTTGGGCAGTGTGGATTAGCCTATTGTTTGTACTAGGATTTGAAAAGTGGCTGTACGCGTATTTGTTGCCTGTGTTAATCGGAAACTTTATTGTAATGGCTTATATTTCAACAAACCATCGTTTGAATCCGTTAGTTCCAGTTAATGATCCATTAGCAAACTGCTTAACAGTAACAGTTCCGAAATGGGTAGATGTCATTCACTTTAACTTCTCATACCATACAGAGCATCACTTGTTCCCAGGTATGAGCCCGAAATATTATCCAATGGTGAAAGACCATATTAAAAGAATGTGGCCTGAGCGTTATCACGAAATGTCGTTGACAAGAGCGCTTATTGCACTTTGGAAAACACCAAGGATTTATTACAAACAAAATGAATTAGTTGACCCTCATCAACTACATCTATACGGTTCATTAGGACATGGGCTTGATCCAATGAATATCAAGTTCCGTAAGTTAAAAATTAAAAAGAAAAACGCAGATTCTAAATTAAAGAATGCAGCGGATTAATTTGACGAACACATTAACCAATAAACGGTTAATGTGTTTTTTTATTCTCTTTTTGCATACTTTCCATTCTGTATTAATAAAGTTAATAATGCGTATAGAAAAAGTTTGGGGAGCGAGGAATGCGGTATGCAAACATTGAAGCTGGTTTCTAATTTCACAGAGTTGCAGAAGACAATAAGTATAGAACCAGTTAATCGAAGAATTAAAATTTATCAACTTCCGCAAGCAGAAGAGCTCAACGAATTTATGTATTATATAAGAGAGCTAGGCTTTCAAAAGGAATGCGATAAGCTTATTTTTTATGTCAAGAAGCCGGAATTAGCTTATCTGGATAGTCGATTTGCGTATGAAGGTTGTATTAAAGGCTTTTTTAATGGGGTAGACGCGCATATCTATTCTCTTTTTTTAGACCCGGATAGAAATGATGTTGTAGAAACAGAGAAAGAGCGTTTTGTAATGGAGTTAGTTCGTGAGACAAAGGAATGGAATGAAGATACCCCTTTGCCAAAAGGCTACCGAATGCGCTGGGCAAATGAGTATGATTGTGAGCAGATGGCTGAGTTGTATGATCGGGTCTTTGCATCTTATCCAACCCCGATGAATGACCCTGACTTTATCTTAACTATGATGAATAGCCAAGTGTATTTCTCTGTTATTGAACGAGACGGACAAATTGTAAGTGCATGTTCATCAGATATTATGCCAGACTTCAATGCTGCTGAGTTAACAGACTGTGCGACATTGAAAGAGCATCGCGATAAGGGGTTGCTGTCCTATCAAGTGTTTGAGCTAGAGCGCCGGATGAAAAGAATGAAAATACACACCATGTTTTCGTATTCTCGTTCTGTTTCTGCAGGAATGAACTTAGTCAACGCAAGGCATGGATATGTGTATGGAGGCCGGATGATCAGCAACAGCAATATATCAGGAAGCTTAGAGAACATGAACATTTGGTACAAAAACTTAATATAAGAGGGGAAGGCAAAGCGTAAAATGCTTTGTCTTTTTTTATTGTTCCTGTGAAAGAACTTTAACTTATCACTTATAATTTGGGCCCGAAATGGGGATTATTTGTAGTGTGATTTTAAAACATTGGTAGAAGGGTGACAGAGAAATATGCCATTAGAGAGAAGCATACAAGCAGAACAAGGATTTAAGACAAGTGACCAATCAGCTAGAAAAAAATTATTAAGCAAACAAACTGGACCCCTCCGTTTAACTCCTGAGAAGCCGAAGCAAGGAAAGAAGATTGCGTTGGTCGGTTGGAGTGTGGCTTCGATAGAGGCGATGGAGAAGTTGGGCCGCCCTTTTATTGTAGTAAGTCTTCCTGGATTCAAAGAACATGCTGAGCTACATAGCATCCCCTTTTACGGCTGGGATTTTGGTGAAAACCTTGACTACGAAGAGGTTTATGAACGTTCAGAAGAGCTTCATCGTATTTTAGCTGATTTAGATGTTGATCATGCTATTCCGATCTATGAAGAAACGGTTGAATGGGCAGGTGCTCTAAATTCACGCTTTAGAGATGATGCACGGATCTTTGATCATTCAACTCTATTCCGAGATAAAGCAATGATGAAACGGAGAGCACTGCTTGGTGGGCTTAGAGTCGGTATCTTTGAAGAAGCAAATAATAAAGATGATGTTCGGCAATTTTTCAACCGAGTGAATCATGTGCTGTTAAGAATGCGTGGAGATAGTCATGATCCGATTCATGTGAAAGCTCATAATAAAGCAGGAGCAGCTGGTCATCGCATGATTCTGTCAGAAAGAGATATTGATGAGAAAATCAAAGATGATAGCTTTCCTCTATTAATGGAGAGTCATCTGCATGGGCTTGAAATTTCCTGTGAAGCATTTATTCATGAAGGGAAGATACGCTTTCTCAACATTACGGAATACGTTGTTTTTGGGTATTCGATGATGGTGCCGCCGACTGAAGCGGTAGAAAAAGTGCGCCCGTTAGTGCGTCAAGAGATTGAGAAGCTCGTTGATGCATTTGATATTCAGTACGGACTGATTCACCCTGAATTCTTTATTTCAGACGATAATACCATTTATTTTGGTGAAGTTGCTTACCGTATTCCTGGTGGTCATATCTTCGACCTTATGCAAAAAACATACGACTTCAATCCTTATGAAGCACATATTCTGTGCTGTGACCCGAACACAACAGAAGAGGAACTGAAGGATTTCTTCCCTGGCGAAGATCAGAAAAACGGACATGCCGGAAGCTTCTTAGTATATCCGAAAGTAAGTTATGCGAGTGGAATTAATATCCCAAAAGAGCTTGAAGAACATCCAAGCTTTGATAAGCACACATTATTCCAGCCTTCTGGTGGGAAGATGCAAGTCGACTCAGAAGGATATGGGAATCACTTAGGGACAATTTTCTTCCATGGAGAAGATGCAGAAGAGGTAAAACGATTGCTAACGGATTATGTGGACCATGATTTTTATATTTAAATGGGGGCCAGAGAAATGCCTTTAGAAAAAGAAGTATCAAAAACAGAAACGTTTGAGAAAGCCTTTGAGACAATGGAATCCGCATTTTCTTATGCAAAGAATATGTACCAATCAGATGTCCTGCAGGCTGCTTCTCGTGTAATGGATGAAAAAGATGGTATGAAATTTTTATACAAATTTGCAGATCGCCTTGACGCGGCAGGTGTTTTTGAAGGCGGGCCTTGGAACGAACCAGCAAAGCTTCAGCCACGTCTTGTGAAAGGGTCTCTGCAAGCAGGCGGAATGACACCAATTGTTGAGGTGTTAAGTGAATTACGGATGGTTTCTCTAGCAAAAGGCAACCATACCTCTGAAAAAATTTCAAAAGAGCAAGCGAAGAAATTTCTTAATGAAGTGATGGCATTGAATGTCGATACACTCTTTCCGGAAGAAACAGAGGCTGAGCGCATTGAAGGGAATGTGAAAGAAAAAGAACGGGCAGTTCGTTTATTTCGTTTCCTTGCTGAAGAGCTTTCGCTCGTTTCCATTGCTGGGACTTTAATCAAAGAAATTGACGACCTTGTCGCACAGCGTCCGATTATGGTGAACCGGATTGTAAAGATGATTAAGCATGCAGGACACTTATTAGATTGTGACCTGAAAGAAAAGGATCGCAAAGCAATTAAGTTTTATGTAAATGCTGTGAATGGACCGACAGAGAGATGCAAACGTCTTTCATATAATGACTACCGTAAAGAGCTTAAGAAAATGGATGAAAAAGAGCTGCGAGAGGAAGCAAAAACACTTGCAAAATATATGAGGGAGACAGGGCTTGTCTCTTCCCATCATGTTGTGTTAGTTCGCTATCTGAATCGAAACGCGAAAGAGCTTCTCTCGTGTGCACTTGGCTTAGACAATAAAGGGAAAGCAAACCTAGAATCCCACTTTCCGATTGTCAGCGACTTAATTAAAGTTGCAATCCATCCACCAATGCGTCAGTCTCTATATGGACTCTCGAGGCTGTTAGAACGTGGTGTGCTTTCTGCTACGCCTGTCATTCCTGGTTTAAAACGATTGATTGAGCTTGATTTAAGCCCAGATGTAAGGAAAATTCTCTTGAATTCGATTAATGGAAATGAAGGAATTACAGCAAATAGTATTCTAACAGCTGGAGTTATTAGCGTATTAGGACAACCGCTCGGCGTTGGACAAGGCATGAACCCAACATGTCAAACAGCACGCGGCATTAGTCTTTGGTCACTTCATGCTCCAGGCTATTTGCTTGAGCTGATTCCTAGAGCGGCGCGGGATGGAGACATCGACATTATGTTCGAAGGTCAAGCGATTCATTCGAAAGACTTAACGGACGGCTTAGTTGAGAATCTGCATGAAGAGCTAGATGCTGTTTCACTTGTGTTAGTTCCTCATTTAGACCGACTCTATGCTGAATTAGTGCGGCGTGTGAATTTCCGCGGGGAAGATGTCCATAAGTGGGTGAACCCTGCGTTCTACGGAAATTGGATTCAGAAAGGCTTTTGCGGTGTTATTGATCCGTTAACAGGTTCAATCGCTGATTTCCGTGGTTTTGTCCGTCTATTCTATGCAACACATCATCCAGAATATAATGATGGTCATGAACTGATTTATCCGAACCCAGTCGGAATCTTTATTACAAATTCCTTCGGTGAGCTATTAGGATTACATGCGGTATCAATTCAACGTATAGCGAAAGATACAGAAGGAGAATATCGCATTTATTTCTATAACCCAAATAATGATAGTGCCCAAGATTGGGGACAAGGTATCAAGCCGGTCGTCTTTGGTCATGGTGAAGTGCCGGGTGAATCCTCGTTACCAATTCATGAATTTGTTGCACGGCTCTATGCTTTCCACTACAACCCTTATGAGCAAGGCGATTCATATGCAGTAGAGAATGACATTGTTGATAAGGTTGAAAAGTTGGCCAGAGATAGCTGGGGTCAAAAATATACGTGGGTTACGCTATAAGAAAAAGTGCCGCTCAATTTTGAGCAGGCACTTTTTTTCTACATGATACCGTTTTTTACGAGGACAGCTTTGATGGTTGTATAGCTAATATCACCTGGAAGACTTTCCTTCAATGGCTTCAGCTTTTTCTCCTCTAGTTCTTCGTTTTTTTGCAAGATTTGTGCTTCTAATTCTTCATCAAAAAAAGTGTTCCAATCTAGTGAATAGCCTTCTTTGTATGCTTTGAACAGGTGGTTTTCAATTGTCATTGCTGTTAATTCGCGTTCTTTTGCAATTTCTTTAATAGTGCTTCCATTTTGAAATTGTTCATAAGAGAGTAGGTGGCTTGGTTTCTTGTCAGTTTGTTTCTTCTTAATTCCTGTAGATGTTGGACCAGAAGCTTTGAAGCTTTCGATTGGCCCGTTTTCATGAAGAAACTGCTGAATAGCCTCTAAGAAAAGTTCACCGTATTGCTCATATTTCTTCTCGCCGACACCTTTTATAGTAAGTAAATCGTTCTTTTGTTTTGGAATATAACGTGCCATCTCTTTCAACGTTGCATCTGAGAAAACGACATATGGGGGAAGGTTCTTCTCATCAGCCGTTCTTTTCCGCAATCCCCGTAATGCTTCAAATAACCCTTCATGATAGTCACTCTCTTCAGCAGTATGGCGAGGTTGAGCTTGGACAAACACAGCTTCATTCCCTTTAAGGACATGATAGGCAGATTGTGTAAGCTTCAATGTTGGAAATTTCGCGTCTTGAATTGTCAGGTAGCCATCTGCAGCAAGGTAGTTAATGAGGTTCATGATTTCTTTCTCTGTATATTGTGGTAAAAGGTTGTAGGTCGACAGCTTATCAAAGCCCATCTCAATGACCTTTTGGCTTTTGGACCCTTTTAACACTTTGGCGGTAAGGGAGGCACCGAATCGTTCGCCCATCCGCTTGACACAGGAAAGAACCATTTGCGCTTCTTTCGTCATATCTGACTTTTCGCCATCCTGTCGGCAGTTACTGCAATGCTCGCATTCCGCTTGAAGTGGTGTATCTCCAAAGTAATTTAGAATATATGCAGGTAAGCATTGATTTGTATGGCAATAGTTAATCATGAGTTGAAGCTTTTCATACTCTTGTGCTTTCTTTTCT
The DNA here is from genome assembly GCA_020524525.2 of Bacillus tianshenii. Lineage (NCBI taxonomy): Bacteria > Bacillati > Bacillota > Bacilli > Caryophanales > Bacillaceae > Sutcliffiella > Sutcliffiella tianshenii. Next base: position 3,698,444 of record CP129018.1, read on the forward strand.
TCGTCTTGAAGGGATTGTTCGATCAAAAAACGTTGCAGTTGAATATCCTGAGCTGTGAATAGCAGCGTACAATCACTTGGCTCGCCATCCCGTCCTGCACGGCCGGCCTCTTGGTAATAGGACTCAATATTCATCGGAAGTGCATAGTGAATAACGTAGCGAACATTTGACTTATCAATTCCCATTCCAAATGCATTCGTCGCAACCATGATGGTAGCTTCCTCTTGGATAAATGCACCTTGTGCCTGTTTACGTTCGACTTCAGATAAGCCGGCATGATACCGTACAGTTGAATACCCTTTATTTGAAAGCAGTTGGTAAACGGACTCAGTTATCTTACGTGTCGGTGTATAAATAATCCCTGATTCTTTAGGTCGTGAGTGGATATATGCAAGGATATAATCATTTTTATTGCTTCCTTTGACGATATTGAAATGAAGGTTATCACGTGCAAAGCCTGTATTAACGACATGTGAAGATGGAATATCAAGTAGCTGCTGAATATCTTGAATGACATCATCTGTTGCAGTTGCTGTTAAAGCAGTCATCACAGGTAAATTGTTCAGCTTCTTCAAGTTCGGAATAATTGAACGATAGCTTGGCCTGAAATCGTGTCCCCATTGCGAAATACAGTGTGCTTCATCGAAAGCGATTAGAGAAAGGGGAAGACTCTGCAATGCATTCATAAACTCAGGAGATTCAAACCGTTCAGGTGCGACATATATAAGCTGATAATCTCCGTTTCGTAAGTTGTTAAGCCGTTCTTGTTGTTCGTGAAACTGAAGTGAGCTATTAATATATGTAGCTGAAATTCCCAGCGATACTAAAGAATCAACTTGGTCCTTCATTAGTGAAATAAGCGGAGAAATAATCACAGCCGTCCCCTCGAGAACAAGAGCTGGGATTTGATAACAAAGAGACTTTCCGCCGCCTGTTGGCATGATGCCTAATGTATTTTCACCATTTAGGACATGTTCTACAATTTTGTTTTGTCCAGGCCGGAAATCGTTATAGCCAAAATAATGATTCAGAATGTGTTGCGCTTGCTTGAGCATTTTAATCATCCTTTACTTATACTTCCTCTATCGTACCAAAATGAGTGAAAGCAAAGCTATAGTGGGCAGAAGATCATTGTGTATTAATTATGCTATGCTTTTAATTAGAATGTTCGGATAAGGAGTGGGTGTTTTGGAAGAAAACAATCTTGTCTTAGGTGAAGTGATTTCGATTCAGAAGGTTGGAGAAGGAACGCGTGTCTGTGTAGATTGTATTGATACGCTTGAGCCTAAAGAAGGTGCACTAGTTGGAAACACCGGAAGCGGCTATTTGCTTGTATTATCAGAGAATAGGGAAACCGATACATATCCAGCTCGTCCATTTCGGATTAATTGCGGGGCGATTCACCAGTACCTTTCGCACGGAGAGAAGACAAACTATTTATCAGAGCTGAAGTCTGGTCAGCCTATTCAAGTTTTCAATACAGAAGGAAAGCGAGAAGTTGCAATTGGTAGAGTAAAAATAGAAAAAAGACCGTTAATGCGGGTTGAATGCCGTATTAACGACACTATTATCTCAGCCACCTTGCAACAATCAGATAGTGTGCAGCTTCTGACAAGTGATTATGAACCGAAAGCGATCGTTGATCTAGAAGAAGGTGAGCGAATCTTCTGTTGTGAAGATAAGCCTGGCAGGCATTTAGGTGAGAAGTTAAATGAATATATTATGGAGTATTAACGAACAGGAGTCTGCATAAGGCTCCTGTTTTTTGGACTGTACGAATAGGCACATCTCCTGCAATTCTTCCATATGATGTTGAAAAATGGTCAATAGGAGAGTCGTGATGAATTCGAGTCAACAATATTTGTCATTCTATATGCCTTTCATGCCGGATTTTCGTTCGATGCATTTGTATCCTGCTTCATTGAAAGTAGTTGGTGGGAAGCGATGGGGTTATATAAACAGCCTTGGAAAAATCATTTTGCCGTTTCAATATGAGGACGCATTCGATTTTCAAGAAAATGGACTTGCGATTGTTGGGAAGAATGAATTGTTTGGTGTTATCGATCAGACTGGAAAATACGTCGTGAAGCCGAAGTATGAGACGATTAATCAATTTTCAGAAGGCAGAGCAGTGGTTGTTGATAAAGAAGGCTTTAAAGTCATTAATGAACGGGGCAGATTAATAACGGATAAAGCCTATCAGTTTATTGGCACGTTTGAAGACGATAGAGCGCTATTTGCCAATAGTGATTCGAAAGGGAATTATTTATACGGTTTCTTAAATCGAAACGGGCAAGAAGTCATTCCGAATAAATATCAATCTGCAACTGACTTTAATGTTGGAAAAGCGGTCGTGAAAGTAAAAGAAGGACAGTTCGCACTCATTGATCGTGAAGGTACCGTATTACACACCTATAACTATGCATATGTTGGAAGCTATGGCGATGGGCTTCTCGTATTCCAACAGAGCTTAAACGACAAACAAGGGTATATGAATGAGGCTGGCGAGGTTGTGATTCCGGCACAATTTGTAACGGCACTATCTTTCCAAAATGGCAGAGCAGTTGTCAATATCTCTGAAACGTATGAGAACAAATATGGATTGATTGATAAGCAGGGTAACTTTGTCATTAAGCCGGATTATAATGATGTGAATTTGCTGGGAGAAGGCAGAATAGCTGTTGGCGTGGCAAATGATTCAGAGCGCCCGTACATCGGTTCAAAATATGCGATTGCTGATTTTGATGGAAATCTGCTCACAATGTTTGTTTACATGGATGTATCAAATTATAATAATGGCTTTGCTTCAGCTAATAATAATCAGAATACCTTTTTTATCGACCGAGCAGGAAAGGTAGCTGAAAATTTGCCAATTGTCTCTGGGAGTGGCATACTCTCATTCGATGAAGAATTGGTTAAAGCGAATGTGGATTATCGTCTGTTTTATTATAACAGAGCTGGGGGCTTAGTGTGGGCACAGAATACGATCATTCCTTTAAATGGACAATACCGCGTATTTGAGCAAAGGTATAAGCCGAATAAAGATTATTTAGTGTATTACCCCCAGGTGAAAGGAATGACAGATGCAACCACACAGCAGCGTGTCAATAAGCGATTAAGAGAATTATCTGTGCTAAAAGAAGTAAATCCAGATGTTCAGCTTGATTACAGCTATCTCGGTGATTTTTCCGTCCCCTTCTTTAAAAATGTCCTTCTTCAACTGGAGTTGAATGGTTATGAATATTATTTTGGAGCAGCACATGGGATGCCAACGAAAGATTATGTTCACGTTAATTTAGAAAACGGAAATTTCTATGAATTGAAAGATTTGTTCAAGCCCGACAGTAACTATGTGAAAATACTAAGCGAGCTTGTCGGCAAGCAAATAAAAAATGATGAAGAATACTTCTACATTTTCCCTGATAGTTATAAAGGAATTACAGCCAATCAATCGTTTTACGTAACTGAGGATGCGCTCTACTTATATTTTTCCCCGTATGAAATTGCCCCTTATGCAGCGAGCTTTCCGACATTTAAGATTCCGTTTGCCGAAATTATGCCAATTATCAATGTAGAAGGTGAGTTTTGGCAAGCGTTTCATGAGGAGGAGAGGTAAGTTGCATGTTTTTTCAAATTACTTAGGAGATAGATGTTGAAATCTAATGCTAATTAAGTTATACTTCCCACTGAATAAAACATTTTAAGACTCTAACAAATTTGTGAAAAGGTGGTTTTCCACCTTAAAAAATATCCGACTCCACTGCACTGGAGCCGGATATCATAAAGTCCTCTTTTAATAGCGGCCTAAGGGTGTATTCAACAATTAATTGTTCGGATTGCTCTTACGGCCGCCTTTTTTTCCGATGTCTTCATAGAATTCTTTATCATGATTCTTACGAGTAGCTTCTCCGCCTTTTTCGCCAATCTCTTGGTAGAATTCTTTATCGTGGCTCTTACGAGTAGCTTCTCCGCCTTTTTCGCCAATCTCTTGGTAGAATTCCTTATCGTGACTTTTGCGAGTAGCCTCTCCGCCTTTTTCACCGATATCTTGATAGAATTCTTTATTATGATTCTTGCGAGTAGCCTCTCCGCCTTTTTCGCCGATATCTTGATAGAATTCTTTATCGTGATTCTTGCGAGTAGCCTCTCCGCCTTTTTTACCTGCTTGTTGACGATTAATTTTGTCTGCCATTGTTATAATCCTCCTTTAATTGAAAATTATATTAGCTTTGTATTCGTAATACGAAACATTCAAACATTTAATATTCTCTGGATTACTGTTTAACCTAAAATATTAATTGTTCGGATTGCTCTTACGGCCGCCTTTTTTTCCGATGTCTTCATAGAATTCTTTATCATGATTCTTACGAGTAGCTTCTCCACCTTTTTCGCCAATCTCCTGATAGAATTCCTTATCGTGGCTCTTGCGAGTAGCTTCCCCGCCTTTTTCACCAATCTCTTGGTAAAACTCTTTATCGTGATTCTTGCGAGTAGCTTCTCCGCCTTTTTTACCTGCTTGTTGACGATTCATTTTGTCTGCCATTGTTGGCCTCCTTTTTTTGGTTTAATTTACATTAAAAGGTTTTTCCGCTTTTTTTATTGTTCAAACATTTTATTCTGAAAAAATGTATTGGAACAAATTAGCGGGTTTCACAGTCTGTTTACCACGATGCATGAGGGGTAAACACGAGATAGCGGGATTGAGAACAAAATGAAACGATCGTCATAAAGGAGAGGAGAAGTACATGTGGTGGAAAGGTTCAGTGTTTAAATACTTAACAATATCAGTCCTAATCCTTATTATTGTCCTGTTGTTAGGAGAGATCGAGTACGTCTGGACACTGGTGACAAGCGTGATATTTGCAATCATGTTACCGCTAATATTATCTGGGTTATTTTACTATTTATTAAGGCCTAGTGTTTACCAATTATCTAAAAAACTATCAAGGACACTCTCTGTGTTATCGGTTTTTCTATTATTAATAGGAATTCTCTTCTTAGTAGGGTTCTTTGTCGGTCCTACTTTTAGTCAGCAATTTCAAGAGCTTACCAACAAGTTTCCAGAGCAGGTGAAAGAGCTTTCGAAGGAAACAAAGGATGCCATGAATAAAGAGCAGTCTCCAATGAGTTTTTATGAATTGAAAAGTAAAGCTGGAGAGCTTGGGGGAAAGTTTTTTTCTTATTTAGATGAGCTGTTACCTAAATTTTTAAAGGTGTTGACTACAGTTCTCGTTTCTATTATAACAGCGCCCTTTATCTTGTTTTTTCTATTAAGGGATGATTATCTTCTTCGTCCAAATTTAATGAGGGCAGTGCCATCATCAAGGCAGGAAGAAGGGGATCGATTACTGAAACAGATTGATGATTCGCTTTCTTCTTATGTACGCTCCCAAGCCCTCATAGCGATAACAGATGGGACTTTAATGTTTATTGGTTATTTAATTATTGGGTTATCTTATCCGTTACCGCTCGCTTTATTTACTGTCATTTTTGCTGTTGTTCCATTTTTAGGTCCATTGCTTGGAGTTATCCCTGCATTGGCCGTCGCAATGTTAGAATCTCCATCTCTTGCTTTGCAAACGTTAATTGTTTTTGCAGTCACACAGCAATTGGAAGGGAACTTAGTTGCTCCACTTGTCATGAATAAACAACTTCGGATTCATCCGCTAACCGTTATTTTCTTATTATTAGGCGCTGGTGCATTTAAAGGATTCTTAGCAATTGTGCTTGCGATCCCAGTTTACATTGTATTAAAAGTCACTGCGAAAAACCTGTACCGCTTTTATTTGCTTACAAAAGAGGAATGACAGCCTATTACGAAAGAGAAGGAACGTGAAGATGACTTGGAGAAAAGCATTATCAAGAATGATCAAGAATGAAGGTAACCGAAAGAAAATATATAAATGGATAGGTATCTTTTTCTTATTTGTAGGTATGGTATTAGCTAACAAATTTCTTTTTCACCTTACACCTGAGAAGTTAAATGATTGGATTCAGCAATCACCTATACCAGCGCCATTATTATATATTTTAGTTTTTGGGATCCGTTCTCTATTGCTTTTGCCAATTACAATTTTCCTTATAACTGGTGGGCTGCTATTTCCGTGGTATATAGCGATTCTCTATACCCTTATAGGGGTGACATTTAGCGCAATGGTTTCTCTTGCGGTCATTCGTGGGTTTGGAAAAGGTTTTCAACTCGACAAGCAAAAGAATGTAAGTGCATTAATGGAAGAAGTCAAAGGGGATGGTTTCAGAACGATCTTGTTCTTACGTTTGCTTCCGGGGATCAATTATGACTTTATGACCTATATATGTGCAAAAACAGGAGTCAGCTGGTGGAAGTATGCGGCAGCCTCATTGATTGGAGCCATTCCTAGTACGGTATTATATATTTCAATCGGTTATAGTCTTTTTTCTTTTGATTTAAAAAGTGTTCTCATAATTGGAGTTTCCTTCATCTTCCTTCTTCTAGTTGGTTGGAATATAAACAAGAAACTTTCTCATAAAGTAGATCTTTCGAAAATAAAAAGAGAAGTTAAGAAGCTTATGAATTTTAAGTAATAGGAAATAATAAATGAATAAGAAAAAATAGGAAATAACATCAAGTAAATTAAAGAAGTTTTTAAATAGGTATAAATAAGGTAGATTTGTGGTATAGACATGAAAGTAAATGAATATTAATTGGCTTGTTATTGGAAAAAGGAGGATATCGTTCGATGTTGCTTGAATATGGCTGGGTTCTATTAGTGCTTGTTGCATTAGAAGGACTTTTAGCCGCTGATAATGCACTTGTACTGGCGATAATGGTAAAGCACCTTCCAGAAGAACAGCGGAAAAAAGCGTTATTCTATGGGTTATTCGGGGCATTTATCTTTCGCTTCGGTTCTCTCTTTGTCATTTCATTCTTGGTGGATGTTTGGCAAGTACAAGCAATTGGAGCAGCGTACTTATTATTTATTTCGATCAATCATATTTTCAAAAAGTTTGTTAAGAAGAAAGATGATCATAAGCAAGAAGAAAAAGCAGAAAAACATAAAGGAGGATTGTGGTCAACTGTCTTTAAGGTTGAGCTTGCAGATATTGCATTTGCGGTTGATTCAATTTTAGCTGCTGTTGCCTTAGCAGTCTCGCTGCCTGAATCACCGTTGCCTGAGATTGGTGGGCTGGATGGCGGAAAGTTTCTCGTTATCTTAACTGGCGGCTTTATTGGCCTTGTCATTATGCGTTTTGCGGCAAACTTTTTCGTAAAGTTGCTGAAAAGTCGACCTGGATTAGAGCTGGCTGCATTCATTATCGTTGGCTGGGTCGGTATTAAATTGGTCGTTCATACGTTATCCCATCCTGAATTAGCAATTTTGCCTGTTCATTTTGCTGAATCAACAGCTTGGAAAGCTACCTTCTATATTGTATTAGTTCTTATCGCGCTAGGTGGTTGGTTCTTATCTTCAAAAAAAGAAGAAGAGGCAACAGACTATTAATGAAGCAGAGTGGCCTTGAGGCTGCTCTTTTTTTTCGTACATTGAAAAATGAAAACTTGATGCTAGAGCGCTACAATAGAAGTGAGAAAAAGGGGGATGGAGAATGCACAAAGATGAACATGTCGTTATCGTCGGAGCGGGGCTTGCAGGTATAATGGCTGCCAAAACATTGCGGCAAAAAGGATTTCAACACGTAACAATGATTGATAAGAGCAAAAGTGTTGGTGGTCGTCTTGCAACACGTAGAATTGAAAATGGAAAAGCCGACCATGGAGCACAGTTTTTTACTGTAAGAACGGAGACACTTCAAACATCGGTTGATGAATGGATAGAGAATGGCTGGATAAGAGAGTGGTTTGGGAGCCGTCATAAGCGTTATATGGGAATAGGCGGAATGAATACCTTTGCTAAGAATCTAGCAATGGAACTCGACGGAAAGTTAAATAAAAAGGTCGTTAAAGTTGACCAGTTAAATAAAGGTTATCAAATACATACAGAAGATGGGGAAATTATCGACGCAGGTGCTGTCATTATGACACCGCCGGCTCCACAGGTAGAGCAGTTAATTGATAGCGGGAACTTGGAAATATCCCAGGAATTACGAAAGAAGCTTTCACAGATTACATTTCACCCGTGCTTTGTTGGATTGTTCCACCTTCAGCAATCGAGCGATTTGCCAAGCATAGGGCACGAGCAAAAGGGGCTGCCGGTTGAAATCGAACGGATTGTGGATCATGAAAAGAAGGGGATTTCAGCAATTCCTACGATTAGTGTCTATATGAAGGGTAATTGGAGTATGGAGCATTTTGAAGAAAGTGATGAAGCCGTGTTAGAACAAATTAAAGCTCTTGTAAAAGGTTATGTGAGTATTGAACACATTCAATCTGAGCAACTAAAGCGCTGGCGTTATGCCGAAACAGCTCAGCCGCTTCATCAGCCCTATTTAGATATGGGGTTAGATGCTCCGTTCCTTGTCGCGGGAGATGCTTTCCTGCACGAAGACGATGAAGCAGGGCGAACAAGGTTTGAAAGTGCTTTTCTATCTGGCATCGCCGCTGCAGAAGCATTAGCAGAAAAAATAAAATAATATCAGAATATCGTTAAAGGTGTTAGAATAGACGTCATATGAATTTGAAAGATAGAAGAGGACGTTTATTATGTATCCGACAACAACAATAAAAGAAAAGATTTTATTATTTGTAAAGGTCATGTGGCCGGTGCTTGTTACGCAAATTAGTCTGTATGCGATGAGCTTATTCGATACAATTATGTCAGGAAAAGCAGGAACAGAAGATTTAGCAGGTGTAGCAATCGGTTCGAGCCTTTGGATGCCTATTTTTACAGGATTGAGTGGTATTTTGTTAGCTGTTACTCCAATTGTGGCGCAGTATGTAGGGGCAGGACAGCAGCATCGAATTCGAAATGCGGTTACACAAGGTGTCTATCTATCCGTTGTTTTATCTGTGATTATCATTATAGGCGGGGCATTTGTACTCGACCCAATTTTAGGTTTAATGGATATTACTTCTGATGTTCGCTATATCGCAAAACACTACCTAATAGGTCTTGCATTCGGGATAGTTCCGTTATTTATTGGAAATGTGTTGCGTAACTTTTATGATGCTCTCGGCTATACAAGAATTACGATGGTCGTTATTTTGTCAGCTGTGCCGGTGAATATTTTGTTTAACTATGCGTTAATCTTTGGGAAGTTCGGATTGCCTGAACTCGGTGGAATTGGTGCCGGCTATGCGACGTCGATTACGTATTGGTGTATCTTGGGGGTCAACTTGCTTGTTGTTTTTCGCTTCTCCAAGATTGCTGTTTATCGGTTGTTTCGGGAAAAAGTTCGCCCATCATTATCATCATGGATTGAGCAATTAAAGGTCGGCGTTCCAATCGGCTTATCAATCTTCTTTGAAGTAAGTATCTTTGCAGCTGTTACGCTCTTAATGAGTCAATTTAATACAAACACAATTGCAGCTCATCAGGCGGCATTGAACTTTGCATCGTTAATCTTTATGATCCCGTTAAGTATTTCAATGGCTTTAACGATTGCGGTAGGGTATGAAGTAGGGGGCAAACGGATTCAGCATGCGATGCAGTATAGCAAGATTGGTGTCAGCATGGCAATTGGTATTTTATTAGTTTGTGCTGGAGGCCTGTACATTTTCAGAGAGCAGATTGCGATGCTATATACAGAAGATCCAGAAGTGATTGCACTTGCAAAGAAATTTTTGATTTTCGCGATCTTCTATCAGCTTTCTGATGCAGCGCAAGCCTCGATTCAAGGCGTGCTTCGCGGATTTAAAGATGTAACGGTCCCATTCTTTATGGCGCTTATCTCATATTGGGCAATCGGCCTGCCGACTGGTTTTGTTCTCGCTAACTATACAGCACTTGAACCGTTTGGCTACTGGGTCGGTATCACCGTTGGATTAACATCAGCTGCGCTTGGTTTTGCGGGCAGGTTAATGCATACACGGCGGAAAGTGCGAAAAGAAATAAGAAAGGAAGTCGTTGTATAACCTCACTGTCAAAAGCAGTGGGGTTTTTTACGTGAAAAATTCGTAAATGGTCTCTTAAAATGATGTTCATCTAGTATGATAGTAGAAAAGGCAGTACAGGAGGGCCTATGGATAAAAAGAAGGTGCTAAGCTGGTGTCTGTATGATTGGGGAAATTCTGCATTTGCCGCAACCGTTATGGCAGCTGTGTTGCCTGTTTATTACTATGACGTAGCAGCAAAAGGCCTTGATAAAAACCTCGCTACTTCATATTGGGGCTACTCTCAGTCGATTGCAGTGTTAATTGTTGCACTATTATCACCAATTTTAGGAGCGATTGCTGATCATTCTGGTTCTAAGAAAGCTTTCTTACGATTTTTTGCGTATATGGGCATGATTGCAAGCTTTCTAATGGCGTTTATTGGAGAAGGGGACTACGTATTTGCTTCATTGTTGATGATCTTTGGGACAATCGGCTTTTCAGGCGGGAATGTATTCTATGATTCACTGTTGCCGGATGTGGCGCCGCGAGAAGAAATGGACCGTGTATCTGCACGTGGGTTTGCTTTTGGTTATCTTGGCGGCGGTATTTTGTTAGCTGTTAACTTGATGATGATTATGAAGCCGCAGTGGTTTTTTCTTCCTAATGCACAGCTTGCCACTCAACTCGCATTTGCAAGTGTCGGTATTTGGTGGTTTGCTTTTTCATTACCCCTTTTTCTTAATGTGAAAGATAGGAAGAGAGGAGCTGTGTCGAACACGTCTTATATAAAAACAGGATTCCACCGCCTTAGGAATACATTTAAAGAAATTCATCATTACAAGCAATTATTTGTATTTTTGCTTGCCTTTTGGCTTTATAATGATGGTATTTCAACAATTATTAAGATGGCAACAATATATGGGCGGGATATTGGAATCGGTTCAACGGATTTAATTGCTGCCTTATTAATCACACAGTTTGTCGGAATTCCATTTTCATTTTTATTCGGTTGGCTTGCTGTGAAGATTAAAGCGAAGCGGGCTCTAATGCTTGCGTTATTCGTGTACGTACTTATTGTCATTTTCGGTTATTTCATGAGTTCAGCACTTCATTTCTATATTCTTGCGATGACGGTCGGTGTTGTACAAGGTGGGGCCCAGGCGTTAAGCCGGTCAATTTTCGGACGGATGGTGCCGAGACATAAGGAAGCTGAGTTTTTTGGGTTTTATGGGGTTTCTTCAAAGTTTGCCGCTATCTTTGGTCCATTCGTATTTGCGATTGTTGGACAGCTGACAGGCTCGAGCCGTTTCGGAATTGTTTCACTACTTGTTTTCTTCATAATCGGGCTTTATTTGTTAAGTAGAGTAGACATTGAGAAAGGCGAAGCGGAAGCAAAGTTAATGGAGCGAATATAAAAAAAGGGCTTCGTCATTGTGGCGAAGCCCTTTAGCATGTTATTTCTGATTGCGAGGTTCAGCAACCTTCACAAGCTGTTTCCCCATGTTTTCACCTTTGAAGAGACCGAGGAAAGCTTCAGGAATTTTTTCGAAGCCTTCTGAAATTGTTTCTTCATACTTTAACTTACCTTGCTGAAGCCATTGGGCTAAATCTTTTGTTGCTTCAGGCCAGCGGTCCATATAATCTCCTACAATGAACCCTTTCATAAGAGCACGTGTTTTAATGAGTGTTGTTTGGATACGCGGTCCGATATCTTCACCTGCAGGCAGATTGTATGCTGAAATGGCTCCGCATACAGGGATACGAGAAAAATCATTCAGCTGAGTGAAAACAGCATCTGATATTTCACCACCGACATTTTCATAATAAACATCAATGCCGTTAGGGCAAGCTTGTTTAAGAGCTTCTTGCAGGTTATCTGTCTTCTTATAATTAATTCCTTCGTCAAAGCCGAGTTCATTTTTAATATAATTGATCTTTTCATCAGCCCCGGCGATTCCGACGACATGTGCCCCTTTTATTTTGGCAATTTGGCCGACAACAGAACCAACTGCACCGGCGGCAGCAGATACAACAACGGTTTCGCCTTCTTTTGGTTGGCCGATATCGAGTAATCCAAAGTATGCTGTAATACCTGGCATGCCAAGGATACCGAGGTATGCTGTCATTGGTGCAAGTTCAGCATCGATTTTGCGGATTTCTTTCTCGCTTGCAAGTGAATATTCCTGCCATCCGAGCATGCCGACAACAACATCTCCTTGTTGAAAGTGGTCGGATTTAGACTCGACGACTTCAGCAATAACGCCGCCAGTAATTGTTTCGTTTAATTGAAATGGTTGTACGTAAGACTTAGAGGAACTCATCCGCCCACGCATGTATGGATCGACTGATAAATAAAGTGTACGCACTAGCACCTCATTATTAGTCGGCGTTGGAATAGTACCTTCAACAAAATCAAAGTGTTCAAGGCTCGGCATATCTTCCGGTCGTTTCGCAAGTTTAATTTGCTTATTTGTTTCGCTCATCATGACCCTCCTGAAAAGTTAGAGTGGCTTTCTTAGAAAAAGCTAACATACGTTTACTTCACCTTCAAAACAAATGCTTTCACCAAGATGTTCCCTTTCTCGGAAAACCTACACATCGCAAATATGTCGTTTCTGTTAATAAAAACGTTTACATATTAAAAATGAACGTTATGGGTTTACAAGCGTGTGTATCCTTACTATAATCCACTCTGGTAGAACAGTTCTTTGAACGGAAATAATGAAAATAAAAGAAGGAGGGTTTGGTGATGAAGAAGAAGCTTTTGTCATTCCTAATCATGAATCTAGGGGCATTGTTAGTAGCCGTAAATGTTCATTTTTTCTTATCTCCTAATAACTTAGCTACAGGCGGAGTAAGTGGTCTTTCAATCCTGTTGCATCATCTGGTTCCTGGTTTATCAATTGGTCTTTTCATGATTATGGTAAATATTGCGTTGTTTATAGTTGGCTTGATTGTGCTTGGATTCAGCTTTGGGGCAAAAACAATTTATACAAGTTTCGCTTTATCGTTTTATGTATGGCTACTAGAAATTGTAGCTCCGATAAGCCAGCCATTAAGTGATGATATTTTAATTCAATTAATAATCGGTCAATGTATTGCAGCAAGTGGAATGGCACTTGTTTTCCACCAAAATGCCTCCACAGGCGGTACGGATATTCTCGCAATGATTTTAAATAAATATTTCTCTATCGAGGTCGGCCGGGGTGTTCTCATCTCTGACCTTGCAATTGCAACATCATCTGCGTTTGTTTTCGGAGCAGAAGTAGGGATGTATGCATTCTTTGGCGTTATCTTGAATGGCCTTGTCATTGATTACTTGCTGCAACAGCTGAATACAAACAAAGAAATCGTAATTATTAGCCGTGAAAGCGAAGAGATCAAATCATATATTGTAAAAGAACTTGGCCGCGGGGCAACCGTTCACACAGCTAAAGGTGCGTTCACGTCTGATAACAAAGAAGTAATTACAACAATTCTTGGTCGAAAAGATTATATGAAGCTGAAGAAATATATCGGTCTTACCGATGAAAAGGCATTTATCACTGTTCACAATATGAACGAAATTCTCGGACAAAATTTCAAACGACTTGCATAGCGTTGAACCGCTTCCTATTTGGGAGCGGTTCTTTTATATAACGAAACATTCATGTCACTCCGATCGTTAGTATGAGAGAAGGGAGGGATGGAAGATGAAGATGCTTAAAGGTGCGTTAGTCTTGCTATTAATACTGACCACGGCTTGTTCCAATACTGAAGAAACGGAAAAGCAAGAAGAAAAAGTCATGAACGAAACAAGTGTCACAGTTGAACCTTATGCATTATCCGATAAAGAACAATTACTAGTTTCAAAAACAGGTATCGATTATAGTGAATTTTTTCTGTTAAACGGAAAGGTGGCAAATACAGAGAATATTATTTACGAATTAGTTGAATTTAAAAATGGAGGAAATGAAAAAGTCATCATGAGTTCACAAGGCAATCCGGAAGAATATAAGGATGAACTGCTTTCATTTGTAACCAATACGTTACCAACAAACAATCAAATGGAAATGATCCTAGGTACACCAGGTGGTTCGAGCGGCACAGATGTCAGTCCAATCATGTCTTCATGGACTTCAGGTAAACTCCTAGAGGATAAAGTCAAACTTGCAAAAGAGAAACCACTCTATATCGCAGGCTGGGCAGGAACCTCGAAAAACAGCTTAAGAGGCCTCTCTTCTGCAGCCAACGGCGAATTGCCACAAGGTGTTAAAGAAGCTGAAGTGGCTTATTTATATCGGCTGCGATTGGTTGATAGTAACAAATAGAAATGTTTAAAATTACTTGCACAAATTATTAGAAAACTCTATGATAAGAATAACTACGTTTACAAGGAGGTGGGGAAGAGATGAATCGTTCTGTTTTTAATCGTGGACAAGAGCTAGACTTTCTATATCTTTGTCGTGCGATTTTTCATGGTGCAGTTATCCAAGGGACACGTATGCCCTTTTTTAATAACTGCATATTGAGAACAGAACGGTGAGAAGTCTCTTTTACCCACATCACAATAGTATTCGGTTAAAGGGGGAGCTGTCTTGCTCTCCTTTTTTGATCTTTTTTAGGATCCAAACCGTATATTCTGCTGATCTATGTAATTATTCAGCGTATGTAAAGCCATGGGTAGGTGTTTCTCTTACCTATGGCTTTTTTTGTTGTAGTTAAGGAGATATTAGAAGGGAGAATGGAAGATGATTGCTTGTAGTGTACAGCAGATTAGTAAAATGTATGGCGGAAATCACATATTTGAAAATTTATCATTTGAAATACATGAGCAAGACAGAGTCGGCTTTGTTGGACGAAATGGAAGTGGAAAGACGACAGTATTTCGCACTTTATCTGGAGAGGATACGCCTGATTCTGGACAGATACATTGGAAGAAGGGTATGAAGATCGGGTATTTGGCTCAGCTTCCGAAATTTTCAGATGCAATACTTGCAAGAGACGTATTAAAACGTGCATTTCAAGACTTATTAGAAATGGAAGCTGAAATGAAAGTGTTAGAGCAACAGATGGCAACGGAACAAGATGGAGGTAAGCTTCAACGCTATATCGAGACATATGGTATGCTACAGGATAAATTTACACTTGCTGGTGGCTATGAAATAGAAGCCAATATTGAGCGAGTTGCAAATGGACTTCGCATTTCAAGTTTACTGAATACAAGCTTTTCAACCTTGAGTGGTGGAGAGAAAACGAAGGTTGCACTTGGATTAATATTGCTTCAAAAGCCGGACTTTCTGCTTCTAGATGAACCGACGAACCATTTAGATTTAATGGCTGTCGAGTGGTTGGGTGGATTCTTGAAGGAATATGAAGGAACAGTGGTTGTCATTTCGCATGATCGCTATTTCCTAGATGAAGTTGTGACGAAAATTATTGATTTAGAAGATGGAGAAGTGAATTTGTATCATACAAATTATTCCGGATTCGTGAAAGAGAAGGAAGAGCGCTTGATGAAGGAATTTCAAGCCTATCAGGAGCAACAGAAGAAGATTAAGAAGATGAAAGAAGCGATAAAACGCCTGAGAGAGTGGGCGAACCGAGCGAATCCACCAAGTGAAGGCTTGCATAAGCGTGCTCGTAATATGGAGCGGGCGCTTGAACGTATTGAGAAGCTCGATCGGCCTGTGTTGAACCGCAAAAAAATGAATGTCCAATTTGATGCAACACAACGAAGCGGAAATGATGTTGTTGTGTTGCAGGATGTGGGTAAATCCTATGATAAATTGCTATTTAAAGATGTAAATATGCACCTTCGTTATCAAGAGCGTGCAGCCATTGTCGGGGAAAATGGCACAGGTAAATCGACGATTGTAAGGCTGTTGCTACAACAAGAACAAGCTGATGCAGGGGTCGTTTCGGTAGGTAGTAATGTGAACATCGGCTATTTATCACAGCAGGTATTTGAGCAACAAACAGAAGAAACTGTCCTGGATACGTTCCGTTCCCAAGTAAAGGTGACCGAAGGAGAAGCACGCCACATCCTAGCGAAGTTTTTATTTTATGGATATGCTGTTTTTCGTAAAGTCAGCCAGTTAAGCGGTGGTGAGCGGGTAAGGCTTCGTTTAGCGCAATTGATGTACTCGGATATTAATTTACTCCTGTTAGATGAGCCGACTAATCACTTAGACATTGAATCACGTGAGGTGTTAGAAGAGGCCCTTGAGGAGTATAATGGAACGATTTTGGCTGTTTCACATGACCGCTATTTTCTGAACAAGCTTTTCGAAAAGATTTATTGGATTGACGAACATAAGCTACTCCATTTCGAAGGGGATTATAGCTGGGCACGGGGAAAATTAAAAGAACGTGATGAGGATAGAGAAGCAGATGAAGTGGAGAAGAAGTACAAGCACAATTCGTCCCCTTCGAGACATGTTGAGAAGAAAGTTAATCCTGAGGAAATTGAAGGTGAAATTGTAGCAATCGAAACTGAATTAGAGCGCATAGAAGAACAAATGCTTCAAGAAACTGATCTAGAATATATTCAGAATCTTCATGGGAATAAAGAAAAATATGAGAAAAAGCGCGAAGAATTATACCAAAAGCTTGAGGCATTGATATAAAGGGAAAGAGGCTGGCTCCGGTTCAGCCTCTTATTTCTAGGTGAAGTAAATTAGAAGAAAAAAGGTGAAAAATTTGGTACACTTTTCAATGGAAGAGGGAGGGAAATGAATGAGCAAAATTTCGTTACAGTTAGTAAATTTAGAACATGCAGAAGAAATACTTGAATTCGAAAAGAAAAATCGTGAATTCTTTGCCTCGATTGTACCTGACCGTGGAGATGATTATTATACGTTTGCTAATATCCATCAAACATTGCTAGAAGTTGAGAAAGAACGTCAGGAAGACCTTTGTTATATGTTTCTTGTTCGTAATGCAGAACAAGAGCTTGTTGGCAGGGTTAATTTGTTTGGTGTTGTGCGAGGGTTATTAAATAAAGCTGAGCTTGGTTATCGCATTGCCGAAGAGCATAACGGAAAAGGCTATGGAACAAAAGCAGTAGAATTAGCAATCCATGAAGCCTTTAATACCTTTAAATTTCATCGCTTGGATGCATCCACTTCACCGGAAAATATCGGCTCACAAATTGTCCTCATCAAAAATAAATTTCAATTTACAGGAAGAACACCTCAATATATAAATGTGAACGGCACGTGGAGTGACAGCATTCATTTTTCGATTATTAATCAAACGTTTAATTAAAGGTTTGTTTATAATAATAGAATGAACGGGAAAATGAACATTACGATGTTGAAAGGGGCTGAGATGTTGGGGAAAGCTGTTAATGACCGCAAATCACAGATAGAATATGTTAAGAATCGTATCAACCTCCTGAAAAATGTCGTCGATACTATGGATGCTGAACATGCAGATGTTGAGGATATGGACCGGTTGTTAAAAATGATGAATGATTTGCAAATTAAACTGAATCGTTTTCGCAAAGATTGGGCGAATGAAGAATAAGCCAGGAAGCTAAATTTCCTGGCTTGCTTAATGATAATCAACATTATATAGCTGTTTATACGCGTTAGCTGCATCGATTTCTGTTGCGAATAACGCATCATCATCTTCAATGGTGTGAAACGTTTCGTGAAGAAATAATGCGGTCTTATTTGCATCATGGGGGTGAGGCACAATCTCTGCTTGCTTAATATTAGCTACAGTGGCGGTATGTGGATTGTGATAAATGACAAACACTTCATCGCCTGCTTTCACTTCTTTTGGGTCAATTGTGTTCATAATGACTAACTCCTTTGCTTCTTTTTTTGAGGGGAGATGGCTGTGCTCGTTTTTATAGTATCCCCGAGAAAGAAGAAAGGATAAGAGTTAAATTATTTTCCCATCGTCATTAAGATTTGCTGATAAGCTTTGGCTTCTTCGCTTTCACCAATTGATTGATAAAGGTTTGTTAGTGATTTTACTGGGGTCGGGTCTGTTGGCTTCAGCTCCATTTCCCACTTGTAGCACTCAATTGCTTTATTAAATTGCTGGAATTCACAATACAGCTCTCCTAACATACTCTGCTGTTCAGGGTCCTCATGGATTTTCACCATATTGGCTATTTTTTGTTGCAGTGATAAGTGAATTTCTGCTTCTTGAAATGGAAGGAGCCATTGCTCGATTTCATGAATGGTCTTTGTTTTGAATAAATACTCTACACAAGCTCGAACCATTTCTTCTAAAGCATCGGGATTATCTTTAAACAATTGAATAATTAAATGATTACATCGTTCGATTTCAATTGTTGATATGTCTATTTCATTCTTTAAAAACAATTTACGTAATCTTTTTTCCTGAGAAGGAGTAATGGATATTTGAGATTGGATAAGCAAGTTAATGGCCGCTTCATTTTTATTTAGGAAGAGATAATGGTCGAACAGACTCTTTTGTAATTCTGGAATGTGTGACTGTTGGTCATATATTGCCTGTAAAATTTCAGTTTGTTCGTCCGTATTTGTATGCTCATGAAGCAGTCTCATAACGGTTGAGAAGGTTTCTGAGGTAGCACTGTTCATCAGTCTATCGATATGAAGAGCTAACAAGTCGATTAATCGATTTTCATTTTTGTAAAGTGAGATTAGACTTTCAAAGGGTTTTGGTTGTTCGCGATGACGAAAAGCATCAATCTCCGCAAATAAAGGGTCCTTCTTAAACAACGTATTTATTCCGTGGCTATAGGTTTCGGCATACTTCTTATATTGCAGGTTCGTGCCAACTTCTGTTCCCCATTTGCTTTTTGGAAAAGCCCATCGATATAGGTTAAGCACTTGATATGCGCGCAATAATTGGCCATCCCGTCTATGGTGGTAAAAGTTTGTTTGAATAAGCTTAGCAATTTTTGCTTTCTTAATATAAGTATCAAAAAACGTAAAGATAAATGCAATTTCTTGTGGGGAATAGTCCTTCTTCAACCTGCTGTGGAGTTGGTTGAATGTACTAAATTTAAACATACGGTGCTGTGAGAGTAGTCGGTCTATAAAGGGATGAGGGGTAGAGAAAACAATCCCAGTTTTAAAAGCCTTTGAGACCGTGGAGCGAATTTTTATAGCATCTGTTTTCTTGCCGGTTAGAAATGTATCTTTATAGAAAAATAAATAATAACTTTCATTTTTATCATTTGTAGCCTCTATTATTTTACATTGGTTGTAAATTGCCAGTCGCGTAGCGGTAAGGTGGACTAGATGTTTCTCATCGTTCACTTGAAAATTAATGGTTTTCATCATCTTCATACCTCCCTTATATCTCCACTATACCATAGGTGCATGCTTCATTTCTTTCGTTGTTCAGATCGAAATTTATAACTTCATCGAAATGTTAAAAAATAGCCCTTCTTCAATTCGCATTCTAAGATTATAATAAAAATATAATTGATAAAAGTTATCATTATCTATCAGCAAATGTTTCGGGGGAATGAAGATGCGTTTATCAGATTTAAAACATGGGGAAAAAGCAAAAATTACCGATTTATCAACAGTAAGTGAATTGGTAAAAAGAAGATTAATGGATTTAGGGATTATGGAAGGTTCAGAGATTTGTCTAAAATGCCGCATGCCTTTTCGCGGTCCATATATGCTTGATAATTGTGGCCAATGTCTGGGGATTCGCCACCAAGAAGCAACGAGTATTTCTGTTGAGCGCGTATGAAGAATATTGCGCTGCTTGGTAACCCGAATACTGGAAAAACTTCGCTCTTTAACAATCTGACAGGCTCATATGAATATGTCGGAAACTGGAGTGGGGTAACGGTTGAGAAGAAGGTCGGGTTATTAAAACATCAACAAGGGCATCTAATTGATCTCCCAGGTATTTATACGTTAAGCCCTTTGTCAAAAGATGAGAGTGTAGTCTCCAACTATTTTATCAATGAAGCATTTGATGGAGTAATTAATATTGTCGATGCTTCCCAACTGGAACGGAACTTGATGCTCACATTGCAGCTGCTAGAGTTTGGAAAGCCGGTGATTATTGGGCTTAATATGGTTGATGTAGCAAATGGCCGGGGTGTGCAGGTTAATGAAACGCAGCTATCAGAAGCATTAGGTGTGCCCGTTATTCCGATTGTCGCACGGACAGGAAAAGGCTGTGATCTGTTAAGTGTGCAAATATCAGCTTTTCATACTCCAAATCAAAGTGAACGTAACGTGTATTACGGCATTGCAATTGAAAAAGGCATTGAAAAGCTTTCAGCACTACTAGCAATGCATGAACAGAAAGGCTTGTCACATCGCTGGCTTGCTTTGCAATATTTTGAAGGAAACAAAACGGTCAAGGAATACTTAGAAAGCCTCATCCCTACTGAAAAATTAGAGCAAACTTATGAGGAAGCAGTAGCAGATAATGAAGAAAACGACTTAGCACAGTCGATTTATCGGACGAGACGTGAATATATTCAAAAGATTCTTCAGCAATCGGTAAAGAAAAGTGAACAAGCCGCGCTCACAACGACAGAACAAATCGATGCAGTTGTTACAAATCGAATATTTGGCATACCGATTTTTCTGTTGTTTATGTTTATTGTTTTTAAATTGACGTTTGACTGGCTTGGCACGCCGCTTTCTGATGGGTTGGATGCTTTCTTTTCAGGTCCGCTTACAAATTGGTTATCTACAGGCTTAAATCAAATCGGTGCATCAGCATTTATTCAAGCATTAATCCTTGAAGGAATTGTTGCAGGTGTTGGGGGAGTGCTTGTTTTTGTACCACAAATTTTTATCTTGTTTTTCTTCATTTCATTTCTTGAAGATTCCGGGTATATGGCTCGAGTCGCCCTTGTGATGGATAAAGTGATGGAGATGGTCGGATTAAATGGTAAGGCATTTATTCCGATGATTATTGGTTTTGGCTGTAATGTGCCAGGCGTGATGGCAGCTCGGACGATTGAACAACCGAAGGAGCGGCTGCTTACTATTCTTCTGACACCATTAATGTCCTGCTCTGCACGTCTTCCGGTCTATGCCTTGTTTGTTGGAGCATTCTTTGCTAGCTACCAATCACTCGTTGTGTTCTCCTTATATGTATTAGGGATTGTCTTAGCATTCGCATTAGCAAAGCTCTTTTCCATGACGTTATTGAAAGGGGAAGCTTCTTTATTTGTTATTGAGCTTCCACCATATCGGATGCCGCAAACAAAAGCGCTATTTCGCAGTACATGGGATAAAGGAAAAGGGTTTATTCGCAAAGCAGGGACGTTTATCTTTGGAGGGTCTGTTGTCATTTGGCTTCTTTCATATGCAGGACCTAGTGGAATAAATGTTGAGATGTCTGATAGCTTTCTCGCTGCAATTGGAGGGCTCTTTACTCCTTTACTGGCCCCGTTAGGCTTTGGTACTTGGCAGGCAGGCGCGGCATTATTAACTGGTTTTCTGGCAAAGGAAGTAGTTGTTTCGACGATGAATATTATTTATCATGTGCCTGACGCTGATACCTTGCAAAGCTTAATGGCAGCCCACTATACACCACTTTCTGCGATTAGCTTTATGGTGTTTATCCTTTTGTACGTTCCATGTGTAGCGACAGTGGCAACGATTCGAAAAGAGACAGGCTCTGCTAAATGGACGTATTTTTCAATTATTTATGCATTAATTCTCGCATATAGCTTAACATTCCTCATTTATCAAATTGGGACATTGCTCGGATTCTAATGGAAAGGAAGAGGTCTTATGCTCGTAAATATTGGAATTGGTACGGTGATTTTCGGTTATGCAGGTTGGTCGCTGTTTCGATATGTGAAGAAGAGTAAGGAAGGAAAATGTGGAGCCTGCGCTCAGAAGAAGACGTGTAAGACAGACTGTGATATTTAAATGAGTATCCCCCACATTACCTTTTTTGGTGATGTGCGGGATTTTTTGTTAGTTATTAGTTTCTTCTTTTTTCTCAGTATTTAAAGGTTCGAAGATTAAGTTTATCGGCATATTACTGCCTGCAGCGGCCATGAACTTAATTTGGACTCGCTCTTTTGCATCTCCTGTTCGGTAAAGGACACCTGCTTCAGCTGGACCTTTTAGCAAGCCGTTTGTCGTTGCATTGACAATCTTTCCATTTACATAGAATGAACCAGCGTAGCTTCCGCCGCGAGGATTAATTGTAATTAACGTATTTGGCTCCACATTCATCAAGTCAACAGTATAGAGCATTCCGTGATTACCAGCATTAAATTCTGTACGGTTTGAGAACGGGTCGTAGCCGCGTTGGAATGTATCAACCTTTCCATCGCCAATAATCATTCGCTGTCTTTCAGTACCGACATTTTCATTTACTGTCACTTGCTTTTCACTGCGGAAAAAGTGACCGCGGTTATGAAGCTCATCACGTTCAGCGATTGGAAGTCTTGAAATCTTTGAATCCGGTGTCTTGCTGTAGGCCGTTGCGACTTCATATTTCACAGGTATATTTGATTCGATATCCGCATAAATCGTTACTGTATCTTTTGGCATTAGTGTCTGCGACGTGTTAACGAGAAGTGATTTCGTTTCGCCTGGTTTTAAGACGATCTTTTTATTCAACGGTCGATCAATATTTTCAAGGTAGCGTTGGACTGCTAATTTGCCAACTTGATAAATGTATTGATATGGTCCCCCTGCACCGTATCTCGAAATCGTAACAGTTGTTGTTCGATTCGACGGATTGTGCACGGTGAAATGCAATTGAATCGGTTTCTTTAAGCCGTTTTGCTTATGAATCGCAAAGCGCTGCTTTCCTGACAGTGTGTATTGATAATGAAGGTATTCTCCTGTAATTTGCTCAGGGCTGTTTACGCGAACGACATTATGGCCGGTTTCTTCTATTTCTCCGCCAATCGTTGGAAGGTCCAGAACAGCACTGCTGTTAATTGGAAACGCATCACCTAAGTATGTAAAGCGTTTATTGAATTCTTCTTCTGTATAAAGTACATCATCAACGACCGTAATGTTTTGATAGTAGGAATCTGTTAAACCTTCAGCATCCCATACTGTTAATTTCACTGTATGTTTGCCTGGTTTGAAGTAAGCACGTTGTTTGTTGTACCACTCTGAATTTGTAATCCCTTTGTCATCACTGCTTAGCTGCTTGTAAGTGATTGGTTCACCGATTTTATAGGTTGTTTTATCTGTTTCAAAGTATGCATGTGGTGCTTCATTCTTCGGTTTTGGCGCTGGCTTGGATGACGGCTTGTCTGTTGGTGATGAATAGTAACTGATTACGACCGCATTTTTGTTTCCATCATATCCGCTATAATCTGCAAAAGCATTTGTAAGAACATCAAGCTGGATGAGTAAGGAGCCTTTAATCCGGATTGTAGATGGCACATCTGTTGCATAGTAGTTTCCGTTTAATAGATAACCGCTTTTTTCTGGTGTTAACCTTAAGGTTGTCTCTCCTCTAGTAACAATAAATTGTTTCTTCACACTGTCATAAGCTAGTGTGGCTCCTAATACGCCAGTCAACGAACGAAGCGAACCATATGATTTTCCGTATTTGACGAGGTGCTTCTCTTGTGAAATCGAATACGAGCTATCATGATAGATTTGCTTTGTGCCTAGTGGGAGTGTAAGTCGGTGTATTTCTTGAGCATAGCCTGTTTGTGTTGGGGCAAGAAACACTGCAGCTCCGATTAGTGCTAAGAATATGCGTTTCATAAAAATATCTCCTTTTCCTAGTTCATGCTGAATAGATGCTGTTATTTTCAAAAATATGTTAAATTAGCTCTGTATAATAGTATACGAGTCTTTAAGTACTTTGCCTATTAAAAAGCAATCTGAAAAATAGTATGAAGGTAATTTTAGGTAATGACAAGTGATTAGGGAAAAAAGAAAACGAATTGAAATAAAAGACACATCTGTGAAAAAGTAAGTCACAGATGTGCTGAGAAGGGAGTTAACGTTGCAGTAATTGCTGAATATCTTTTTCAATTTTGTCAGGCTTTGTAGAGGGAGCGTAACGTTCATATACGCTTCCATCTTTATCAATAAGAAACTTCGTGAAGTTCCATTTGATTTCTGATGTTAAGAAGCCGTTTTGTGCTTCGGTTAGGTGTTTAAAAAGGGGATGTACATCTTTCCCTTTTACCTTAGTTTTTGCGAACATTGGGAAGCTGACTCCATAATTAATTTGACAGAATTCTTGGATTTTATCTTCTTCTGCAAACTCTTGATTCATAAATTGGTCGCTCGGAAATCCGAGAATGACAAATCCTTCATCGTTATACTTCTCATAGAGCTTCTGTAGACCGTCAAATTGAGGCGTGAACCCACACTTACTCGCTGTATTCACAATTAAGACGACATTTCCTTTATATTCATTAAGTGACTTTGTTTCGCCCATAATCGTTTTTGCTTCAAAATCAAATGCTGTGGTCAAGCGAACACCTCCTGAAAGAGTTTCTTCTATTGTAAATAAGAACTGTCCGAAATTCTAATAATAATGCTTTATGTTTAATCAAAATGTATACGAGGTAGCGTATAAATAGATGCGATAGATTATAAAAAAGGAGGCTTTAACTTGAAACCTTATTCTGTAGATAAATTTGCACAGCAGGTATTACACGGTGAAAAGGTTTTTGTTCTAGATGTACGGAAAGAGGAAGATGTAGAGGATTGGAAGATTGAAGGTTCAAGCGTTGAATTCGTAAATATTCCTTTCGAAGAAGTTGAAAATGACGTGAAAGGTGTAAAGGAGAAGCTACCGACTGATAAGAAAATCATTACGGTTTGTTACCGTGGTGTTTCTTCCCAAGAGGCCGCGAAATTACTTCAAGAGGAAGGTCTTCAGGATATTACGTATTTAGAGAATGGTATGGCAGGCTGGAGCGAACATTTAGAGCCTGTGAAAGTAGGGGATCTTTCAGATGGCGGAGAAATCTACCAATTTATTCGACTCGGAAAAGGCTGTCTTTCCTATATGATTGTGTCGGATGGAGAAGCAGCTGTGGTAGATGCGAATCGAATGATTGGAGCATACAAAAAGTTCGCTGAGGAAAAGAATCTTAACATCAAGCATGTGATTGATTCCCACTTACATGCTGACCATATTTCTGGCGGACGTCTGCTTGCAGATGATAATGCTGCCACTTATTGGTTCCCGCCAAAAGATGATGAAGGCATGAAGCTCCCATTTGAGGTATTAATTGAAGATGTAGAGATTGAATTTGGCAATCAAAAGGTGAAGGTTCTTCCGCTTTATTCACCTGGACATACGAAAGGTAGCACGTCATTTATCGTCGATGACGCCTATCTCTTAACTGGAGATATTCTATTTGTAGAGTCAATCGGTCGACCAGACTTGGCAGGAAAAGCTGATGAATGGGTAAACGACTTGTATACAACCCTGCATGAACGTTATACGAGCTTAACAGATCAGTTATATGTATTACCAGGTCACTTCGGAAAAATGAATGAAATAAACAAAGAAAAGCACGTTGGTGCCAAAATGAAGGATATTTATAAACAGAACGAGCAATTAAAAGTAACTGATAAAGATGAATTTCATCATATGGTAACAGACAACCTGCCGCCTCAGCCAAACTCACATCAAGAAATTCGTAAGACAAACCTTGGTAAGCAAAAAGTAGACGAAGAAGAAAAACGAGAAATGGAATTAGGCCCAAATCGTTGTGCAGTAAGCTAATAAAAAATCCCACTACTGATTTAGGTAGTGGGATTTTTTGTGCTTATTTCGAAGCCTTTTGAAGTTTTTGAATCATTTTCAATGAACGACCTGTTCCAATTGCCACAGATTCAAGAGGGCTTGGAGCGATATGTACAGGTACGACAATTTCGTTACTTAACCATTCTTGGACACCATTTAACAATGCTCCACCGCCTGACAAAATAACACCGCGGTCAACGATATCACCGCTTAATTCTGGAGGGCAGTCTTCCAATGTTGTGCGAATGGTTTCTAGAATTGAGAGAAGGGATTCTTTTATCGCTTCTTGAATTTCAAAAGAGCCCAATGTAATTGTTTTAGGAAGACCATCAACTAGGTTTCGTCCCCGAATTTCCATTTCGACTTCCTCATGCTCAATCAGTGCATAACCAATTTCCATTTTGATAAGCTCGGCTGTTCGTTCACCAATCAGCACGTTATATTTCTTACGTACATATTGGGAGATGTTTTCATCTAATTTGTCACCGCCGACGCGAACTGAATGAGCGGATACGACGCCGCCAAAGGAGATAATGGCCACTTCAGTTGTTCCGCCGCCAATATCAACTACAACATTTGCGACAGGTTCATCAACCGGTAAGTCTGCCCCAATCGCTGCTGCGACCGGCTCTTCAATCAAATGAATATTTTTTGCGCCAAAGCTTTTGACAGCATCGTGAATGGCACGGCGTTCGACTGATGTAGAACCGCACGGCGTACAAACTACGACATTTGGTTTACGAATAGATAGACCAAGCCGTTTTCCTGCCTTCTTCATAACTTGTTTCAACATATCTGTGGTGACATCAAAATCTGCAATCACACCGTCTTTCAATGGGCGTACAGCTACAATGTTACTTGGTGTTTTACCAACCATGCTTTTGGCTTCTGTACCAACAGCTAGTACTTGGTTTGTCTTAATATCAATGGCTGCGACAGACGGCTCGTTAAATACAATTCCTTTATTTTTACTATAAACGAGAATGTTTGCGGTACCTAAGTCAATACCGATCTCAGTTGTAGAAAACATATGCGTTCACCCAATCCTTGTAGAGAAGTATAGCTATCTCCTATATTACTTCTATTATTTATAGTTAGTTTATGGGGGTAAAAGGACGACAACAAGGCATTTTGCTAACTAGTAATTATATCCTTTTCAAGTACTGGCAGTTGTTTCAAGATAAGAATGCTAGGGTATTAAATCTATAAAGACAAACCTGTGAAAAGGAGAGTCAAACATGAACAAATATACTTATTATGTATCATTAGGATTAATGAAGGTGCACCCTGAACCGATTGATAGTGGTACAAATTACTTTGAAATTGAAGCGACGAAAGAACAGGCGAGTTTACTTCAGCATTTACTAGATGACTTATATGCAAAAGACCACAGACCAGGTCCTCTAGCAAAAAATCCAATCAAAGAGTCATATGCTGAAGAAGGAAGAAGAGTACAAGAAGAAGGGATGAAAGAGTTCTACACCCGTGTCTATCAATATGGCACGCCGAAGACGAAGGAAGAAATTGAGAGCATGGGTATTGGTGAGGATATGTACTTAAATAAATAATAAAAGCAGGCCTTGAGCCTGCTCAGCTTGTAGAGAAACCCTGTGTTTTTCTACAAGCTTTTTTCATGACTTTTTAAAATAGGATGATTTTTACTCTATAGAAGTGAGGATTTGAAAGAAAAATACTCCCCTTCACCTATCCATTCTGTCTGGATAGGTGAAGGGCAATCTTTTTCATGTTCTGGCAGGCAGCTGTAAGTAATGCCTGCTCTTTTACATTTTCCAATCCCCTCAACCTGCAATAGCGAAGCCCATGCAGTTCTTTTGAATCTGCGAAGCTTCGCTCAACGGTTTCTCTTCTTTTTTGTGTAATCACTTTTCCTTCTTTGGATAAGCGATTTCGTCGGATTTGTTCTTTTCGGTCCTCCCACATGTGTCGGGTGAGAACCTTTTGATGATTTTTAGACCGTGTACAGCTTTCAAGTAATGAACACTCTTCACACTTTTTGGATCGGATTTGTATTCGCGGTACCCTTCTCTTGTAGTGGTGCGATAGGTTAACGTTTCTCCCTGTGGACATACATAAACATTTCGTTCTTCATCAAATTTAAATTTCCACTTTGGCATAAGTCCTTTCGTCGAACTGTACCGACGATGAGCAATGACTCCAAAAATGTTACGGTCAGTTAACCCCTTACAAATCGGCATTGTTAAGTAACCAGCGTCCAGTCCCACACCTTCTAAATCAAAGCCAAACTTTTCAACCTGTAGGTCTAACCGATTCAAATAAGGAACAGAATCGTGAAGGTTGCCTGGAGTGACATGAACATCGGTAATCACATTATATTTCAGGTCAGTCGTTCTATGATCTAAATAAAAGAACCCTTCTGGCTTATTCTCACGGTATAGGTAACCACTCTCAGGATCCGTCTTACTAACGCGGATCGTTTTTGTTTCTTTCACCTCCTCTTTCGGTTTAAGGGGCTTTTTTCCATTCTGGATCCGATCCTCTTCCACAGCTTTGTTAAGTTCATCAATATAATCCCGTGTTTCTTCTTCTACTTCTTCCCGTGTAAATTGGTGTCGGTTGGCATTTGCCTTCAAATGAGTCGAATCCGTAAACAGCACTCGACCACCGACCATACGATGACTCATCGCTTGATGAACGATTTCATCAAAAATGTCTTGAAAAACCGTTGTGCCTTTGAATCGTGTACGCCGATTCCAACTAATCGTTGAATGGTGAGGAACCTTATCATTTAGATGAAGCCCTAAAAACCATCGGTAAGCGACATTTGTCTGAATTTCACGTTCAAGCTGACGTTCGGAACGAATACCATAAAAATAGCCGATAAACATCATTTTGAAAAGAACGAGAGGATCGAGAGAGGGACGCCCATTATCTTCGCAATAATAAGGACGAACTTTTTCAAGGATAAAGGAGAAATCAATATATTTATCAATTTTTCGTAAGAGATGGTCTTCTGGGACTAGCTCTTCAATATGTACAAACTCCATTTCGTATTGTCGGTCTTTATTTGTATGAAACAACCTTATCACCGCCTGTATCTTCATTTACATCTATTATAACAAATTAACGCGGTAATAAGGTAAAAAAACAGGCTGTCGAGACTTTCTCGACAGCCTGAGCAGGCCTTGAGCCTGCTTTTATTATTTTAGGTTAATTAATTTTTCCATGCTGCTGAGTATTTACAATCTGTGTTTCATCACCATGAATAGATAGTTTTAAAGTTGGAGCTAGCGTACCGCCGAAATGATCATATTGGAATTGCTCAGATTGGCTGCCAACATCCTTCAAGCTTACTCCATTTAAGTCAAAGTAATTAATAAAGCTAATCACTTTACCGTTTGGAAGTACAATCCATGAATAAGCTTGGAATGGGTTGTTTTTAGGGTTTGCAATTACAAGGCCACTCTCATTAAGAGGTTTGTAATCACCATCTAAGCGGTCAGATGTGAAACCGTACAGACCATCGACACCTTTTAAACCTGGTGCGAAAGTGAATTTATGGCTGTCAACAAATAAATAGTATTGACCACCTTTATTCACAATGTGTGGACGTTCAAGCTGCTGGTTAACACAATCTGCTTCTAGAAGAGGGGGAAGCATTTCCCAATTGTTCATACTATCATCTTCTGCAACTGCAATCCCAACGTTCCCATTGTATTGTGCAGAACCATCAGGAGCAGTATGGTTTTGGCGATAATCCTCGTCACCTATGTTGTGTGGCTGACATGTTTGTTCACTTGCTTTACCAGGAGAATTCCCTTCAAATAAGATATATTCTTTACCTGTCTTCGGATCTTTGTAGAACCATGGGTCACGGAAAGCGTAGATAATGCCACCTTCAGATTGTTCCATTGTTTGATAATATTTACCTTTTGGCTTAAGGATGATTTTATGTTCACCCCAGTTTTCTAAGTGAACACCACTTTTGTTAACGTTAATTTCACCAGACGCTTTAGCAAGGCGTTGTTCGTATGTTAATTTGTCATCATCTTTACGTCCTGTTGCGGTGTAGAAGAGATGAATCTTCCCGTTATCATCTAGCATTGCTGAACCAGCCCATTGACGAGAACCGAAAGCATCTTCCTTATCAAAAGCAGGTCCACCAAGCTTCCAATCCTTCCCGTTCTTTGAATAATAATAACGGATTTGAGCGATATCATGACGCTTACCAGGTAAGACATCATCAGGTGCTGTCAAAGCAAAAAGAACATAGTTTCCTTTCACTTTGGCTACGGAGCCATCTTCATTGCGTAGAGGCCATGAATCCCATACCCAATGATCAGGATCGATTTGTTCAAAGTCAGGCTTAATGTATGGTGCTGTTGTATCTTTCGTTCGTTCTAACTTCTCAGCTTGCTGACGTGTCCAGGCAGGTGTTTTCTCTTCTGCATTTACGTTTAATGGAAGAGCAAATGAAGAAGCAACAACAACGGCAGCTGCTGTACTTATAATCGTTTTCTTAAGTACACGTAATGATTCCATTCGATTTGTTCACTCCTTTGTTTTATATTCCCCCTCTCGGAAAGAGGGGGATGGTTGGTAGGTTACTTAATACGTGGAGAATTGTATTCTTTTACGATTCTTGTTTTGTCTCCATTAAGTGATAGTTTGAGTGTTGGTGCTAGTGTGCCACCGAATTTCTGCTCGCCAGTTTCATTATCAACATACTTGTTAACGAAGCTTTCAACGTCACCGTTTGGAAGTACTAACCAAGAATATGCTTGTAATGGATCGCTAGCTGGGTTTGCTACGACAAGTCCTGATTCATTCAATGGTTCATAGTCACCGTGAAGAGATTTCGCATTGAAGCCGTATAGGCCGTCTGGTCCGTTAAGTCCAGGGGCGAATGTGAACTTATGGCTGATTGTAAATAAGTAATATTGGTTTCCTTTCACAACAATATGCGGACGCTCAAGCTGTTGGTTCACACAGTCTGCTTCAAGCATTGGATCTTTTAATTTCCAATCAGATAGGCTTCCGTCTTTCTCAGCAATCCCTACATTACCGTTGTATAGAGCTGAACCTTCTGGGACGTCATGATTTTGTCTGAACTGCTTGCTTCCAATGTTTTCTGGCTGACACGTCTGCTCATCAGCTTTTCCTGGAGAGTTCCCTTCAAATAAAATGTATTCTTTACCTGTTTTCGGGTCTTTGAAGAACCAAGGATCACGGAATGAATAGATAATTCCTTTGCCTTGTGATTGTTCGATTGTCTGGTACTTCTCACCATCAGCTGTTAAAATAATCTCATGTGGGCCGTGGTTCGAAATTTCGACGCCATCTTTTGTTGCGTTCATGTCAAAGCTTGTCAGAGCTAGACGTTGTTCCATTGTGACTTCTTCTTCACCTTTCCGGCCAGAAGCGGTGTAGAAGAGATGTACGCGTCCATTTTCATCCATCATTGCAGACCCGGCCCACTGTCTTGAACCAAATGCTTTGTCTGGGTCATAAGCTAAGCCACCAAGCTTCCAATTCTTCCCGTCTTTTGAATAGAAATAACGGATTTTTGCAATGTTATGGCGTTCTGTTGGTGTTACGCCATCTTTTGTTGCTGTAAGAGAGAAAATAACTTTGTAGCCGTTAATGCGGGCAACCTTCCCATCTCTGTCGCGTAGCGGCCATGTGTCCCATACATAAAGGTTAGGCGCGATGTCTTTGATTTCATCTTTCGTAATTTCCGGAGCTGTGTTTGTTTTATCTCGCTGAATCTTCGATGCATCTTCACGAGACCATACAGAAGTTTCCGGATTCACTTCTGCAGTTGCTTGAGGTGCTGCGTATGCAGCAGTACCTAGTAGCATGGATGCGATTGCTACGGATTTAAGTAGCATGCTTCCTCTTTTTGGCATATGCTATTCCTCCTTCTAATTTTTAAGTTACACATTGAGGATTCCCCTTCACTTGCTTGGTAAACTGAAACATTAGGCCCTTTCTCATAGAGAGTAAGACGTCATAAATACTTACTATTATTTCTCACACTATTCCATATAAATCTAATGAACAGGTAACTTTCGAACTATTAGTTTCATAACAGAAATAGTTCCTCCTAGAAAATACAAAAAAAGCAGGCACTTCCTATTTGGAAGTGCCTGCTTGTATAAACAGCTTACTTGCTGTTAGTTTCTAATAGATTTGCTAGAACGTGCTTTTTGTAGCTTTCAATTTTACGAGGGCCGTAAGTGCGAACCCCTTTTTCTTTAAGCTTTTCTACGTACCAGCCTTTGCTTCCTGTATGCATGAACAACACCCTTTCTGAAAAAATTTTATGCTTTGGAAGAGTCGAGCTGTATAAATTCTTTGGATTGCTATCATTCTTACGGTTACACATTCTAACATCTAATAAACGTGTTTGAAAAGGGGTTATAAGAAATTCATTTTATTAATGATAAGAAGGGGCACCGATGCTCATTGATGATTGACAATTTTGAAAATCACCGCTATGATCAAGTCAAATATAGGAAGTCCACTAGGGGCGCCTTCAAGGCTGAGATAAGGAATATTCCTTTGTCCCTTAAAACCTGATCTGGTTAGTACCAGCGTAGGGAAGTGGAGACGGTATATAAGAGCATCTTGTAAGATGTTCTGCCTACAAACCGCTCCAGTTTCGGAGCGGTTTTTCTATTCTCCGAAACTTCTATTCTCCTTCTGCCTCTAGCTGGCTTCCTTCATCATTTCAAGGAGGCTTCATCCATGTTAATTGCTGAACAGATTCATCAACAAACGATTCAAATGGTACACATTGAAGATAGCGGGGTGGTAATCGATGAGTAATGTATCTTGTGCACTTACAATTGCTGGTACAGATCCTAGTGGAGGAGCAGGAATCCAAGCAGACTTGAAAACCTTTCAAGAGCTCGGTGTCTATGGCATGTCCGTTATTACATCAGTTGTAGCTCAAAATACGATGGGGGTTAAAGACGTCATTCATATGCCTGTTTCATTTATTGAAAAGCAGTTAGATGCTGTTCTTGAAGATATTAGGCCTCATGCGATTAAGTCAGGTATGATCGCATCTGTTGATATGATCGAGCTTGTTGCAAAGAAAGTCGCTGATGCAGGTATTCCATATGTTATTGATCCAGTCATGATAGCGAAAAGTGGTGATGCATTAATTGGTGAACAAGCGAGTGATGCACTACGTGAGAAGCTGATTCCGCTTGCTAGCCTTATTACGCCAAACCTCCCTGAAGCAGAAGTAATAACAGGGATGAAGATTTCCACAATAGCTGAAATGGAAGAAGCTGCAAAGATAATTGTGCATGAATATGGAGCGCGGGCAGTTGTTATGAAAGGTGGACATTTAGAAGGCGAAGCAATAGACCTTTTATACGATGGTGAGGACTTTTCAAGCTTCACTTCAAGAAGGTTTCAAACAAAGCATACTCATGGTACAGGTTGTACGTTTTCTGCGGCAATTACTGCAGAACTTGCTAAAGGAGCAGTCATGAAAGATGCTGTTGCAACAGGAAAGACATTTATCACGGCTGCAATTGAACATACATTAGGGATTGGAAAAGGAAATGGACCAACTAATCATTGGGCTTATCATTCAACAAAGGTGGGGAAATAATGAACTCTCAAGCAGTGTTAGAAGCGGTAGAAAATGTTCGCACCAATAATCCATTAATTCATAGCCTTACGAATGTGGTGGTAACGAATTTTACAGCAAATGGCTTACTTGCTTTAGGCGCTTCACCAGTGATGTCGACAGCAAAGGAAGAAGCTGCAGACATGGCTTCAATTGCAAACGGTGTATTAATTAATATGGGAACATTAACGCCAAGCGAAGTCGAAGCAATGGTGCTAGCAGGGCAGGCTGCAAACAAAAAAGGTATTCCGGTTGTATTAGATCCAGTAGGCGTTGGTGCTACACCTTTCCGTTCCGAAACGGTTGAAAAGTTATTAGAGCATATTAACTTCACAGTTGTCCGTGGGAATGCCGGCGAAATTGCAAATGTTATTGGGACTAAGTGGGAAGTAAGAGGTGTTGATTCAACAGGGGATGGAGATGTACACAGCCTAGCTGAAGAAGCTGCAAAGAAGCTTAATACAACCGTTATTATTACAGGCAAGGTGGATGTCATTAGTGATGGGGTAACGACATATGAAGTTCATAACGGTCATGAGTGGCTAACGAAAGTAACAGGTGGAGGTTGCTTGCTTGGTGCAGTCATAAGTGCTTTTCTAGCAACGAATGAAGATACATTTAAAGCATCTGTTGGAGCATTGGTTTATTACGGAGCAGCTGCACAACATGCAGCGGAAATCTCTTCAGGTCCTGGGACATTCCAAACAGCTTTTCTTGATGCGTTATGCAACCTTTCAAATGATAGGCTAGTGGAGCTCGCAGACTTTTCATGCACATCAAGTAAGGAAGCAAACGTATGAAACGAGAGGATTTAAAGCTGTATTTCATCATGGGAAGCAATAATTGCTTTCAAGACCCTGTGCATGTATTAGAAGAAGCAATTCGTGGCGGAATTACATGCTTTCAATTCCGTGAAAAAGGAAAGGGTGCTTATACAGGTACAGAAAAAGAAGAGTTTGCGAAAGTGCTTCAGAAGATTTGCCGTCAAAGCGGAATCCCATTTATCGTAAATGATGATGTAGACTTAGCAGAAAGAATCAATGCTGATGGTGTGCATGTTGGTCAAGATGACAAGCATATCACATATGTGCGGAAACAATTTCAAGGTAAAATTGTTGGGCTGTCTGTACACAATGAGGAAGAAGCACAAGAAGCAGTGGCGCAATCTGTTGATTATATCGGTTTAGGTCCTATCTATACGACATCCTCAAAGGAAGATGCAAAAGCTGCTGTTGGACCAGGGACAGTCCAAAGCTTTCGTAATAAAGCGATCAACATTCCACTAGTTGCAATCGGTGGTATTAATGAAGCAAACGTCATAGAAGTAATGGAAGCTGGAGCAGATGGAGTGTCTGTCATCTCTGCAATCAGCAAGGCTTCATCTCCATTTGAAGCTGCTAATCAATTAAAAATGAAATTAGAACGAGTAAAGCAGTTGCCGCGTTAGGCAACTGCTTTACTCGTCTAATTTTCTATTGTACAGCTGTCATACTTTCAGTTGTTTCCTTGATCGATTGTTTCATAATGCTGATCATCTCTTTTAATTCTTCTTTTGTGCTTGCAAGCGGCGGCATGAAGACGACGATATCGCCCAGTGGTCGTGTCAGCATACCAAGCTCCCGCATTTTTAGTGTTGAACGGTAAGCAGCTCGTTCTTGGAAAGGGAACGGCTCTTTCGTTTCTTTGTCTTTCACAATCTCAATTCCACACATTAAGCCTAATTGACGAACATCACCGACATGGTTCAGTTGTTTCAGTTGTTGCAGCTCATCGGCGATAAATGCGGCTTTCTCTTGTGCTTGCTCAACTAAATTTTCCTTCTCATAAATTTCGAGGTTAGCTAATGCAGCAGCACAGCCAAGCTGGTTACCTGTATAAGAATGGCCGTGGAAAAATGTTTTCATCTCCTCATATTCGCCATAAAATGCTTCATAGACATCTTCAGTTGTCATCGTTGCTGCGATAGGCAGGTATCCACCTGTAATCCCTTTGGCGATTGTCATTAAGTCAGGCTGAACGTCTTCATGTTCAACAGCAAACATTTTTCCGGTACGACCAAAGCCTGTGGCAACTTCGTCAACAATAAGAAGAATATCAAATTCACGACAAAGCTTCTCGACACCTTTTAGATAACCTTTTGGCATAACCTGCATACCGCCGGCACCTTGGATAACCGACTCGACAGTAATACCAGCGATTTCTTCATGGCGTTCTTCGAAAATCTTTCGCAGTTCAGCTAGAGCATCATCACGAATTTGCTCTACATTATTTGATGGGTTGCGATATACAAGCGGGAATGGTGCTTTAATAGATTCGAACATAAGTGAGCCATATACACGGTGATAAAGGTCAACCGCCCCAACACTTATCGCCCCGACTGTATCACCATGATAGCCATTTGAAAGGGCAACAAATTTTGTTTTTTTCTTGAACCCTTTGTTTTGCCAATATTGATAAGCCATCTTAATTGCAATTTCAACAGATTCAGCACCACTGTCAGAATAGAAGGTACGTTGCAGGTTAGTAGGCGTGATTTCAACTAGCTTCTTTGCGAGCTCAATCGCCGGTACATTGGCTGCCCCTAATAGGGTAGAGTGAGCAATTGAATCAAGCTGTTTCTTAATAGCTTCGTCGATTTCTTTTTTTCGGTGGCCGTGAACATTTAACCAAAGTGATGAGTAGCCATCTAAATATTCGTTCCCGTGAATGTCTTTTAATTTAATTCCTTCACCGCTTTCAATAATAAGCGGGTCACGCTCATAGTCAGTCATTTGTGTAAATGGGAGCCAAAGATATTTTTTACTATCATCGAGAAGTGTTTGTGGATTCATACAGTTGTTTCCCCCTTTAAACGATCTAAGTTCATTTCTTTAAAAATACCCTTAAGTGAATGTTCATTTTTGAATGTGTCATCTAGATTATTTAAATGTGGCACCGTTCCGAGCACAGGAACATTTGTAAGACGCTCAATCATCACGGCATTATCGTTTTCAATTGTCGGGTCTTCTTCATGTAGACGATTGAGAAGGATGCCTGCAATTGAGATGTTTGCTTGTTTTAATGCCATCACAGATAGAACGGTGTGATTAATCGTTCCAAGACCAGCTCTTGCAACAAGAATGACAGGTAACTTCAATTCCTTCATGAAATCAAGCATGCAATAGCCTTCTTTGAGCGGGACGATCAGTCCGCCAGCACCTTCCACTAAAACAAGGTCATGTTCAGTTTGTAGCTGTGAAGCATTATGGTGGACCATGCTGATATCAAACCGAATATTTTCTTCTTGTGCAGCAAGGTGTGGTGAACTTGGCTTTTTGAGTAAGTATGTACAAGCTTTTGTTGGTTCTAATGATGGTAAGACGCGTTGGTACATTTGAACGTCAGGTGCTTGCAATTCACCATTTTCGCTGATGGCTCCGCTTTGGATCGGCTTGTATGGAAATACATTAACCCCAGCTCTTTGAAAATAGGCTGTCAGCAAGCTTGTAACGACAGTTTTCCCAACATCTGTATCAGTACCTGTAATGAAATAACCAGCCATTGTTAACCTCTCTCCTTCTATGTAAACCACATTTACAAATAAGTTAACATATGAGAGAATGTGAAGCAATAAATGTTAATGTTTTTAGTAAAATAGTTGACAATGCAGGGGGGAGAATAATGAAAACGAGGAATATGGTGTTGTGTGCGCTGTTTGCTGCTCTGATGGCAGTAGGGGCAAATGTTTCGCCATTTCTAACAATTGGCGGTGTACCAATTACACTACAGCTTATGTTCGCTATTTTAGCCGGAGGTATTCTGGGAAGTAGACTTGGGGCTTTGTCAATGTCAGCTTATATGTTTATGGGTCTAGTCGGTGCCCCAGTATTTGCTCAATTTAAAGGGGGACCTGCACATGTATTAAGTCCCACCTTTGGATTTATTGTTTCTTTTATTGTAATTGCTTATTTTACTGGTAAATTGGTAGGGGACAAATCAAATGCATCAAAGCTGTCATACATAGGAGTTGGTTTTCTAAGCCTTTTCTTTAACTATATCATTGGCACAAACTTCATGTACTTCGCGTTGAAATTTTGGGCAGAAGCACCTGATGGCTTTCATTATGGAATGGCATGGATATGGATGGCTGCTTATTTACCCTTAGACATTGTTGTGACGACTGTGTCACTCACACTTCTTCCCAAGTTGAAAGCAGCGTTACGCACCTCCTATTCACCACAGCAGACTGTTAATTAAACGTTTGATTAAAAAATGAGAAGCCAGCAGTATTTCTGCCAGCTTCTCATTTTGTATCTAAGCCTGTGAAGGAAACTTATGCTTGAACATTCACGACTGTACGTCCTCTTACTTTGGATTTTAGAATGTTTGCTAATACTTCTGGAAGCTTTTCAAGTGTCACTTCTTGCGCGATTTGCTCATTAAGAAGGTCGCGGTTTAAATTATTGGCTGCTTGCTCCCAGATTTGCTTGCGAAGCTCTATTGGGCAATAAACAGAGTCAACACCAAGAACGTTCACTCCACGAAGAATGAAAGGGAAGACCGATGCAGGTACTTTTCCTCCGCCAGTTAAACCGCTGACAGCAACTGAACCACCATATTTCGTTTGGCTGAGAAGTGCTGCAAGGGTGTCACCGCCAACAGGGTCGACTGCACCAGCCCAGCGTTGCTTCCCAAGTGGTGGAATTTTCTCAGGTGTAACATCTTCGCGTGAAAGAATTTCTTTAGCGCCGAGTTGTTTTAAATAATCATGCTCACTTTCTTTTCCTGTGCTTGCCCATACCTCATATCCTTTATTCGCAAGCATCATAACTGCCATGCTGCCAACGCCGCCTGTTGCTCCAGCGACAAGAACAGGACCGTCTTCAGGCTTTAGTCCTTTTTGTTCGAGGTGATGGACAGAAAGAGCTGCTGTAAAACCAGCCGTTCCAATGGCCATTGCTTCTTTCAAGCTTAAGCTGTTCGGAAGAGGTACCACCCAATCACCAGGTACACGTGCGTATTCACTGTAGCCCCCATAATGAGCAACACCGAGCTCATAGCTTGTAACGATAACTTCATCGCCTTCTTTATACCGGTCATCATTTGAAGCAGTAACAGTACCAGCAAGGTCGATGCCTGGGACGAAAGGATAGGAGTTTACAATTTTCCCATTCGGAATGCTTGCAAGACCATCTTTATAATTAACACTAGAATAAGCGACTTTTATTGTCACATCACCTTCAGGTAAGTCATCTAACGTTAAATTTTCAATGTTTACTGTAAAGTCTTCCTCTGTTTTGTTTACGACGAGTGCGCGAAATGAATCTGTCATGTAATCGTCCTCCTTATGTATTATCAGAATATTTCTATTACTAATCATAACGAAATTATACTGACCGGTCAAAATAAAAATATTTTTTGTTATAATAATGGAAGATGAGGTGAGATAAAATGAAACGAAATCCCGAAGAACGGAAGAGGCAAATTTTAAAGGCTGCTTTCCGAGCAGTTGCAGATAAAGGCTTTGGAAATGTAACGCTCCAAATGATTGCAGATTACGCTGGAGTAAGCAAAGGAGTACCGAATTATTATTTTGAGAATAAAGAGGATGTGCTCGCTCATTTGCTAGAATGGATGACAGAAAAAATCTATGAAAAAGAAAGCGCCAATATTGGAAAAGTAGCTACGGCTGAAGCAAAATTGACTGCTTATTTAGATACGGTGTTTGCAAGTCCAGAGGAGAACCGGCAGTTTTATCGGGTCTATCTTGATTTTTTAGCCCATGCCAAAACAAATGAACGCTACCGCCAAATTAATGAACAGTTCTACCGCAATTGCTGGAGGCTAGGTGAGGGCATTATCCAGCAAGGTATAAAAGAAAACATCTTCGAGGTAGAGGATATAAGTGATGCAGCGGCTGCCATTCGTGCAATGATTGATGGCTGCCTCATTCAATGGCTGATGCTTAATAAAGATGAGCTTCACTTGACGTATAAACACATCTGCTACAGTAATTTAATTACGTATTTGCAAGGAACGCGCTCTTGTGAAAAAACCAGCTAGGCGCAATGCCTAACTGGTTCTGTACTGTTATTTTCTTTTTAATAGCTCTTTACCTGCAATCCCTGGATCAGTCATTTCATAAGGATGAAGGATAGTATCGAGTTCCTCTGTAGTTAGGACATCTTTTTCTACACAAAGTTCTCGTACAGATTTCCCTGTGGCTATTGCTTCCTTCGCGATAGCGGCAGCTGTTTCATAGCCAACATGAGGGTTGATTGCTGTAATAATACCAACACTATTATCTACATAATGCTTCATTCTTTCTTCATTTGCGGTAATGCCATCTAGGCAATGTTTGCGGAATACATTAAATGTGTTTGTCATGATTTTTATCGATTGCAGTAAGTTGAACACAAGTACTGGCTCCATGACATTTAATTCAAATTGACCAGCTTCTGATGCAAGGCAGATCGTATGGTCGTTTCCGATCACTTGGAAGGCACATTGATTTAATACTTCTGCCATGACAGGGTTTACTTTACCAGGCATGATTGACGAACCAGGCTGGCGGGCAGGCAGTGAAATTTCACCTAAGCCACAGCGAGGGCCGGATGCCATCATTCGCAGATCATTTGCCACTTTAGACATGTTCATCATACATACTTTTAAGGCTGCAGATACATCAAGATAGCAGTCAGTATTTTGTGTTGCATCAACGAGATGATCGGCTTTTACAATTGGGTACCCGCTATTTTCACTTAAGTGTTGCACAACTTTGTCAATATATTCAGGGTCTGCATTTAGGCCTGTACCAACAGCTGTTGCTCCCATATTCACTTCATAGACATGCTGACGGGAGTTGCTTACCCGTTCAATATCACGACGCAACACACGCGCATATGCTTCAAATTCTTGACCTAATCGAATTGGTACAGCATCTTGCAGGTGAGTACGCCCCATTTTTAGCAGGTGGTCAAATTCTTCTGCTTTGCGATGGAATGAACGATGTAAATCTTCCATTTCATGTAGAAGTCCATCCAACATAATGAGTACCGCAATATGGATACCTGTTGGAAAGGCGTCGTTTGTTGATTGGGCCATATTTACATGTGAGTTCGGACTAATCACTTTATAGCTTCCTTTAGGTTCCCCGAGCAGCTCAAGAGCCCGATTCGCGATAACTTCATTGGTATTCATATTAATTGAGGTACCTGCCCCGCCTTGAATTGGATCAACGATAAACTGGTCACTCCATTTTCCATCGATCACTTCATCTGCAGCATCTATAATAGCTTGTCCAATCCGTTTATCTAATTGGCCTATTTCCATATTAGCCAGTGCAGCTGATTTCTTAACGATTGCCATCCCGCGAATCAAGCTTCTTTCAATCCGGTAACCTGTAATAGGGAAGTTTTCGACTGCACGTAATGTTTGGACACCATAATAAGCTTCACTCGGAACTTGCTTTTCTCCTAAAAAATCTTTTT
This sequence comes from Bacillus tianshenii, assembly GCA_020524525.2. NCBI lineage: Bacteria > Bacillati > Bacillota > Bacilli > Caryophanales > Bacillaceae > Sutcliffiella > Sutcliffiella tianshenii. The sequence continues at coordinate 3,739,179 of CP129018.1, forward strand.
CAATACGGATTGATTTCTTTTCTGTCATAGACATTCATCTCCTAACAATCAATTAAAATAAAAAGCTAACAAGTAATAGGCCGATTGAAACAGCTCCAATTGTTGAAACAAGTCCTGGAATCATGAAGCTGTGGTTCAATACATACTTTCCAATTCGGGTCGTGCCTGTGCGGTCAAAGTTAATGGCAGCAACAACTGTCCCGTAGTTTGGAATAAAGAAATAACCGTTTACCGCAGGGAACATTGCGATTAGCATGGCTGGTGAAATACCTAGTGCAACACCTAACGGCATAAGTGCTCGAACGGTCGCTGCCTGACTATATAAAAGAATAGATAGAATAAATAATGCAAAGGCAAATAACCAAGGGGCTGCTGTGACCATATCTTTTATGGAGCCTTGAATATATTCCATATTTCCGCTGAAGAATGTATCCCCCATCCAAGCGATCCCGAAGATTGCGACAACTGCCGTCGCCCCAGCTTTAAATACACTTCCGCTGACCACTTCTTCGGCATTTGGTTTGCATAAAATAAGGATAAGGGCAGAAATAGTGAGCATGACAATTTCAATTGTATGCGGCATGCTTAGCGTAATAATTTCCCCTTCAACAGTCCATGAAGGGCGTAGTGATTGGATAGAGCCTAACAGTACAACTAGGAATGCCCCGAATAAAAAGAGAATAACAGAAAGCTTTGATGCTTTCGTTGCGATATATTCCTTTTTTTCCTTTTTGATAGGTTCAAGCCCTTCTTCAAGACGTTGTAAATAAATAGGATCATTTTCAAGCTCTTTCCCCATTTTACTAGAGATGAAAGCTCCGATCATGCATGCGATAAAGGTAGAAGGGATACAGATCATTAGAATGTCCAGTAAACCTATATCGAAGTCAGCTAATAATGCGACCATTGCAACAGTAGCGGCAGAGATTGGGCTAGCTGTAATGGCTTGTTGTGAGGCAATGACGGCGATTGACATTGGGCGTTCGGGTCTTACCTTTGACTCCCGGGCTACCTCAGCAATAACAGGTAAAACAGAGTAAGCAACATGCCCTGTACCTGCGCAGAAGGTAAATAAATATGTAATCATGGGTGCAACAAAGGTAATTCGTTTTGGATTTTTACGTAGTCCTTTTTCAGCTAAATGAACTAAATAATCCATTCCGCCCGCTGCTTGAAGAGAGCCGGCTGCTGTAATTACAGCTACAATCATAAGCATAACATCAATTGGTGGAGCTGTTGGTTGTAGTTGGAAAATAAAGACGAGGATCGCCATTCCGACCCCGCCCATAACCCCAAGGCCAACTCCTCCTAATCTTGCACCTATAAAAATACAAGCTAGTAAAATCAAGAATTGAACCCAAAACATGTAAAACACCTCCAGCTGAATGTGAAAATAACTTACTCTACCTCTTACCTAAATAGTTCCAAATAAAACCACGAAAATGTATTATAGTAAATTTTTTCTGAAAATAAATTATACTACTAATATTTTTATTTAAGAGAGAAAGAATGAATTACTGTAGAAATATATATAATTAATTTGGTTTTCAACTGATAAATTAATATATTGAAAAATATAACGGTAAAAGCAAATGATTTTTTGTTTGAGGATTTTTTGAAGACGGGTAATAAAATAAGGGGTACAAATTTCGACATTTTTACCTAGGCAAAACTATTGACCAACTTGTTTATACAAGTTAAAATAAATTCATAGCTTGTATATACAAGAAAATACATTCTGAGATGTAACCGTTTTAACAAAGGCAAAATAGAGGATCTAGCTTTTATTTCAAAAATTTTTTAGCTCTTATGAAAACGAATACATCTAAGCAGGAGGGAAAGTCATGAGTGTGAATAAGGAGTCTGTCCAACAAATTCTTGACGCCATTGGCGGAAAAGAAAATATCTCAGCAGCTACTCACTGTGTCACTCGTCTACGCTTTGCGCTTAAGGATGAAAGTAAGGTTGATAAAGAAAAGCTTGATAACATTGAAATGGTGAAAGGCGCTTTCTCCAGTAATGGTCAATTTCAAGTTATTATTGGTCAAGGCTTGGTAGACAAGGTATATAAAGAACTCGTCACGATGGCGGGAATTGAAGAAGCAACGAAGGAAGATGTGAAGGACCAAACTTCTCAGAAGATGAATCCTTTACAGCGTGCTGTGAAAACGTTAGCAGACATTTTTATCCCAATTCTGCCTGCCATTGTTACAGCCGGTTTGCTTATGGGTCTTAATAATATCTTGACTGGTACAGGTATTTTTTACGATGAGAAAGCACTAATTGATGTTTATACGCAATGGGCAGACCTAGCAAACATGATTAACCTAATTGCAAATACAGCATTCGTGTTCTTGCCTGGTTTGATTGGTTGGTCAGCGGTTAAGAGATTTGGTGGAAACCCATTATTAGGGATTGTTCTCGGCTTAATGCTTGTCCACCCAGATTTAACGAATGCGTGGAACTATGGGAATGCAAGTGCAAGTGGTGACTTGAAAGTATGGAACTTATTTGGATTAGAAGTTGAAAAGATTGGTTATCAAGGTCAAGTTCTTCCGGTATTAGTAGCATCTTATATTTTAGCTAAAATGGAAATTTATTTGAAAAAACTTATACCAGATGCATTTCAGCTACTGATAGTGGCACCTATCGCATTACTTGTCACAGGCTTCTTATCTTTCATTGCGATTGGTCCAGTGACATTTGCAATCGGTAATTTACTTACAGACGGCTTGATTAGTGTATTTGATACATTTGCAGCATTAGGTGGACTTATCTATGGTGGCTTCTATGCGCTGTTAGTTGTAACAGGTATGCACCATACATTCCTAGCTGTCGACTTACAATTAGTATCAAGCGCAGGTGGAACATTCTTATGGCCAATGCTTGCGCTATCTAATATCGCGCAAGGTTCTGCAGCTCTAGCAATGATGTTCCTGACAAAAGACGAGAAGCTTAAAGGTCTTTCATTAACATCTGCTATCTCTGCTTATCTCGGTATTACAGAACCTGCGATGTTTGGTGTGAATATTCGCTTTAAATATCCATTTATTGCAGCGATGATTTCTTCTGCAATTGCAGGGGTAATTGTATCAGTTAACGGTGTGAAAGCAGCATCAGTAGGTGTTGGTGGGGTACCGGGGATCTTCTCTATCTTCCCGCAATTCTGGGGAATCTTCTTGTTAGCGATGGCGATTGTTCTCGTATTACCATTCGCTTTAACATATGGCTATGCAAAATTGAAAAAGTAATAGAAGCATACAGCAACTAGCAACCAGTCATGGGGTTAGTTGCTGTCTTCGCTTCATTGTATAATTCTTAATTTTATCTAGGTGGTGACAGCATGACACAGCCATGGTGGAAAAAGTCAGTCGTGTATCAAATTTATCCAAAAAGTTTCAATGATACACAAGGAAATGGAACAGGTGATATTCAAGGGATTATTGAAAAATTAGATTATCTAAAGGAACTTGGTGTTGATGTTATTTGGCTAACACCGATTTATAAATCACCACAGCGTGATAATGGATATGATATTAGCGACTATTTTGACATCCATGAAGAGTACGGCACGATGGAAGATGTCGATAGGCTGTTAGATGAGGCTCATAAGCGTGGTATTAAGCTTATTATGGATATCGTTGTCAATCACACGTCAACTGAGCATGAATGGTTTAAAGAATCAAGAAAGTCGAAGGATAATCCTTATCGGGAGTTTTATATTTGGAAAGACCCAGTAGATGGGGATGTGCCAAATAATTGGCAGTCAAAGTTCGGAGGTTCAGCTTGGAAGTACGATGAGAACACAGGTCAATATTATTTACACTTGTTTGATGTCACGCAAGCTGATTTGAATTGGGAAAATGAAGAGGTCCGTCGAAAAGTCTATGACATGATGGACTTCTGGTTTAAGAAAGGGGTAGACGGTTTTCGTTTGGATGTGATTAACCTCATTTCGAAAGACCAAAGCTTCCCAAATGATGATGGAACTGTTGCTCCTGGTGACGGTAGAAAGTTCTATACAGATGGTCCGCGTGCCCACGAATTTATGCATGAAATGAACGAAGAAGTATTTTCAAAGTATAATTCGATGACAGTAGGAGAAATGTCTTCCACAACGGTTGAAGACTGTATAAAATACACGCATCCTGACCGTAAAGAGCTAGATATGACATTTAACTTTCATCATTTGAAAGTCGACTATCCGAATGGAGAAAAATGGACAGTTGCTGACTTTGACTTCCTTTCCTTGAAGCAGATTTTGTCAAAATGGCAAGTGGAAATGCATAAGGGCGGCGGCTGGAACGCATTATTCTGGTGTAACCATGACCAGCCTCGTGTTGTGACTCGTTACGGCGATGATACAATTTATCATAGAGAGTCTGCAAAGATGTTAGCAACGACTATCCACTTTATGCAAGGAACACCGTATATTTACCAAGGTGAAGAAATCGGCATGACAAATCCGAAGTTTGAAACAATTGATGATTACCGTGATGTTGAATCCTTAAACATTTATAATATCTTGCAAGAAGAAGGAAAGTCCAAAGAGGAGATTATTGAAATCTTAAAGCAGAAATCCCGAGATAATTCCCGTACTCCTGTACAGTGGGATGACAGTGCGAACGCTGGTTTTACACCTGGAACACCTTGGATTCCAGTTGCTTCGAATTATAAAGAGATTAACGTTCAGCAAGCGTTACAGGATACTGACTCTGTATTCTATCATTACAAAAAGCTTATTGATTTGCGTAAACATTTAGATATTATGACAGATGGCGATTACCAGCTGCTGCTTGAGGAGCATCCGCGGATCTTTGCTTATACACGTAATACAGAGAAGGAAACATTGCTTGTTATTAACAATTTTTATGGTGAGGAAACAACGTTTGAGTTACCTGAAAATGTAGATATGTCAAAGTATGACAGTCGATTGATTATAAGTAATTATGAAGATTCGTCAGAGGAATATCATCGAATTCTATTGCGCCCATATGAGTCGCTCGTATATCATCTAAAGAAGAAATAATAGAAACGGTGATCCTAATGAAAAATAAATATCTTGGCATTTATCAAGACCTTGCTGAAAAGATTGAACAAGGCACATATAAGCCAAATGAAAAATTACCTTCTGAGAATGAGCTTGTTGAAGAATATAATGTATCACGGGAAACGATTCGCAAGGCTCTTAACATTCTTGCTCAAAATGGTTATATTCAAAAAATTCGCGGTAAAGGCTCAGTTGTATTAGAAATAGGGAAGTTTGATTTTCCGATTACTGGTCTTGTCAGCTTTAAAGAAATTGCCAATAAAATTGGTAAGGAATCAAGTACCACGGTTCATGAACTTTCTATCGTGGAACCTGACCAATACCTTATGAATCAGCTTCAAGTGAAAGAGAGTGCAGAGATTTGGAAGGTTGTGCGCGTTCGAAAAATTGATAAAGAGCGTATTATTCTAGATAAAGACTATTTCAATAAGAAGTATGTCCCGACTCTAACGAAGCAAGTGTGTGAAGATTCGATTTATGAATACTTAGAAGGTACACTAGGTATTCAAATAAGTTTTGCAAAAAAAGAATTTTTTGTTGAAAAAGCAACAGAGGAAGATCGAGAGCTATTGGATTTAAAGGAATTCGATTCAGTTGTAGTAGTGAAAAATTATGTTTATCTAAATGATGCGAGTTTAATGGAATATACGGAATCAAGGCATCGTCCAGATAAGTTTCGGTTCGTCGATTTTGCAAGACGCCAACATGGGCTACAATAATGACCATAAAGAAGACTCCAGTGAACAATCTGGAGTCTTTTTGTATGAGAAAAAAGAAAAAGACAAAATATTTAATAATTATTTCAAATATTTCGCTTTTTTTCGAGAGGATATGAAAAAAATATATTGTATAATATAGGAAAACAGAAGGAGTTTTAGGGATGTTTTATGAGCATATACAACCTCAAAAGTTAAAAACATTTTTAATGAACCCAACTCATGAAACGTTGGAAAGTCTACTCCTATTTAACACTGGGGGAAACGGATTTTCTTGATTTCAAGATGAAATGGATTGATTTAACGAAGCTTGCAAAGCATACATTAGCAATAGCAAATTCTGGCGGAGGCTGTATCTTAATGGGGGGTAGGCCAGAAAGAAGATGGCACAGTTCTTCTCGATGGCATGAGTGATGAGGATTTCCTGGATAAAGCCGATGTCGATAATAAGCTCGAAAATTATTTGCCAAAGTATTTGAAATACCGTACTGAGGACTTTATTTTCAATGAATACGCAGCTGAACCTATCCGCAATAAAAAGTTCCAAGTATTAATTATTGAATATGATCCAAAGTATGTACCTTATACCTCGATTATTAGCAGAGGAGAGCTTCGTTATGGGGCTATTTATGTTCGTCAAGGCACAAAGACACTTGAAGCGACACATGAAAAGCTTGTTGAGATGATTTTAAGGAAGGTTCAATCTGGTGGTTCTTTCTCCACAGAATTAAGTCTTCAAGAACATTTGATGCAATTGAGGCATCTATACTACGAGAAAAATAGGCAATTTGATGAGGAATATGAGCAATTTATTGAGCAGGTGATTATCAAAAAACAAAAGCGTATCGAAGAGGTTTTAGACCTCCATTCCGCAGCGAGCGAAAGCGAATGAATGTTTTATTATTGTTAAGATATGTCTGGACAACTATTTTGAAGAAATTGGATTCGATATAATTATGGAAGTTAAATTGAAGTGAGCTTTGGCTTGGGGGAGCCTGCTTAACAAATAAAAAGATGGGGGTATGTCATTTTGTTATTTAGAAAGCTTCATTCTAAACCAACTTCATTAGTACCAATTCAGGAAAGTGATATACAAGCTACTGAAAGGTTAAATCAAAAGCTAAAATATTTGCAACTGACGAAAAAGGATTTACAAAATTTAAGAAAACTAGAGCCAATAATGGAACAATATGCCGAAGAGATTACAAATAGGCACTACGAAATGATTTTGCAGCTTCCAGAATTAAAGAAAATGGTTGATGATCATAGTACAGTTGATCGGTTATCAAAAACATTTGTCAACTACATGAAGTCAATCCCTAAAGTAGAAATCAATATCGAGTATATCCAAGAACGACGAAAAATCGGGCAAGTTCATTGCCGGATTAAAATGCCTCAAGAGTGGTTTATTGGCTCATTTATTCGTGTATACGAATATGTTCTTCCAGCGGTTGCTAGCCGTTTCGCTCGAAATCCCGCTGAACTTTCAGACGTCCTTCTAGCCCTCCATAAAATCTTGACACTTGATGCCCAAATTGCTTTAGCTGCTTATCAAGAAGCACATGATTTTCAAGTTGTTGAAAATGCAAGTAACATCATGGAAGTTATTATCGGAACAGAAAAAGTAAATGCCCTATTGGGGACAGTCGAAGCTGTTAGCTCAACGATTAGTGAGGTTGAAAGTGTTAGTGCTTCTACTGAGGAGTTAAATGCTTCTGTTGAGGAAATCGCCGGAAGCGCAGAAGGAATGCACCAGCGAACAGCTCATGTTATTGATGAAATTAGCTACGGAAAGTCAACAATTCAACAATCATTGGATGGCTTTCAGAAGGTCGCTGGTGAATTTACTCAGACGAAAAGTTATATCAATCATCTTATTGCAGAAGTTGATAACATTTCAACTGTTGTTGGGTTTATTAGAGAGATTGCTGAACAAACGAATTTGCTAGCTCTGAATGCTTCCATTGAAGCCGCGCGTGCGGGTGAGCAAGGAAAAGGGTTTGCTGTAGTAGCGGCTGAAGTAAGAAAATTAGCTGAGCAGACGACGAAATCAGTGAATCAAATTACATCGACGATTAAGCAGATGCAAAACGAGGCTGAGCAAGTTGAGACGATGACGGATGATACAATTCAACAATTGAACGCTCAAGTGGAGAAATCTCAAGAAGCAAGCAGAGCACTTGACCAAATTATTCACAAAGTTGATGAAATCGGATCTTCGACTGGAAATATTGCAGCGATTACAAAACAACAAGCAGCAGCCACAGATGGTATTACGGAAAGTATGAGTACACTGTTTGAGGATACAAAAGCAATTGGAAGGCGTTCTGTCGAAACAGGAGAAGCAGTATTTGAGATTAGCTTAGAATTTAACCAATTGCGTCAGGAAGCCGTTCAGTCAATTACCTTCCTTCGTAACAAAGAGTTAATTCGAATTGTACAAACTGAACATTTATTATGGAAATGGTGGCTATATAATAATATTCTTGGCTATCACACAATGGATGAAAAGGATTTAGTTGATGAGAATAATTGTCGTTTTGGTAAGTGGTATTCAGAGATGAAGAAGAACCCTCAGTTTGCACAGCTACCGTCTTTTAAAGCATTAGATGAACCACATCGCAAGGTCCATCGTTTGGCTGAACAAATTTTCGGTTTAACGAAACAAAATAAAAAAAGGGAAGCGAAAGAGCTCCTTGCTGAGTTAGAAGCCCTTTCCCAAGAAATGGTTGTTTGCCTTCAAACGCTAGCGAAAGATATCAGTAATACAGACTTGGAACTAATGGGGATGGAATTACGCTAGTCGTTAGTATTTTATTTTAAAAGACGAGTAGATTTTTAGTTCATATAATTCAGTGACATCCAGGGAGTCTACTTTTGAGAAGGGGCTTCCTTTTTCAATTTCAGAAAGAAATTCATCCATCTTATTAGCTGGGCCTTCGACATCAATTTCTACACTTTCATCACGTTTGTTCTTCACCCAGCCTTTCATGCTGTATTCAAGGGCTTTTTGTTGTACGTATGCTCGAAACCCAACACCTTGGACATTTCCGTGCACAATTATATGATAACGTTTCATGATCTGTTCGCCTCACTTTCAAAGCTCTCAATTTAACTCTGTGATCATTTTATTTCCTTTCCTTGTTTAGATTAAACTGCTCTCGACCATAATGGGTAAAAAAGGATGAGAGAGGGGAAGGAGAATGAGAGATAAGCAGGGCGTTCCAGGTCATTTTATTAAAGTTGGAAGAGGAGCATATCTATCAAAACATGATCCTCGCTTCTTAGAAAAATATATTCACTATTTCCCTGAAGATGGACAGAAGCTGTATGAGTATGCCAGCCTGCTTTCCTCACAAGGAAAACATAAGCAGGCACAACAGTACTACCGGCGCGCAGCATTGCATGGCTATTTTGGAGGTGTGTCAACCGCTGCTATTACGAAAACTGATCACGAAGAAGAGGAAAAGAAAGATTCCAAGCAAGCATGGGCGTCTGCTCTGTTATGGATAAATGTCCTTTTGCTTGTTATCTTACTGGTGTTTGTCGGGAATGTTCTGCTTACGGAATTAGCAGGCGGAAAACATTCTGTTCTTTCTCTAAAATCTATCGAAGCAGAGGAAACAATTGAAGAAGAACCTGCCGTAATAGGAGAAAAATATCCACTTGCTCTCATTGCAGTAAATCAAGCTATTCAATCATACGCTGACATGAAAGGCTACTACCCAAAGGATTTACAACATTTGAAAGGTTCGTATCCTGATAACTGGGTAAGTATCCTACCTGCCGATGTTTTTTATAATAGAAGAGAGAATGATTATGAGCTGACTTGGCGTGGTGAGGATGTTTCGCATCTTTTACCGTCGCTTCAGCTCACTTTTTATGAAGGCAATAATCAGCTCGTGTTGATGGCTGGAGAAGAAGTAGTTAGGGTCTACCCTGTCGCGTCCGGCCGTGAGCCGTTAACCTTTTCAAGTAGCGCAGTAACTGAACGGGTGGTGAACCCGAATGGCGGGACAGGCGTACTTGGAACCCGGGGGCTGGTACTTCATGATAATTATGCGATTCACGGGACTAATCAGCCTGAACTGATTGGTGAGCGTGTCAGCAAAGGCTGTTTACGTTTATTAAATGAAGACATTGAAGAGCTATATCCATATATTCCAATTGGAACGCCTTTGACTGTAGAGAAAGGGAAATTTATAGGGGAACCTTCCATGCTTAAAGGTCTTCCAGCATTTTCATCGCCTCTTTTAGCTCATGAGCAGACAAATTTAAAGTGGTTCAAATGGCGTCAGTAATATTTTTGCGATAAAATGTGTACGTTGCTATTTTCGTGATTAAAGGAGTATTATAGATGATTATTTTAATTACTGGCGTTGCAGGATTTATCGGTTTTCATACAGCTCAAAAATGTTTAGAACAAGGTTGGACAGTAGTAGGGATTGATAATATGAATGACTATTACAGTCCAACCTTAAAGAAGGATAGACTTGGTCAGCTTCAAAGTGAGAAGTTTGTTTTTTGTAAAGGGGATCTTGTTGATCAAAGCTTTGTACAAGATGTCTTTCAAAAGTATAAACCTGAGAAAGTTCTTCACCTTGCAGCACAGCCAGGGGTACGTTACAGCCTGGTAGAGCCTGAACCTTATGTTCAAAGCAATATTGTCGGTTTCTTTCATATAATTGAAGCGGCAAAACAAGCAGATGTAGATCATTTTATTTATGCATCTTCAAGCTCGGTGTACGGAGCAAATCGAAAGGTACCATTTTCTGAACATGATCATACTGAGCATCCTGTAAACCTCTATGCAGCAAGTAAGAAGGCGAATGAAATGATGGCACATAGCTATAGTCATTTATATGGGTTGCCGACGACTGGTCTGCGTTTTTTTACGGTATACGGGCCATGGGGACGTCCGGATATGGCGCCTTTTATTTTTACCGATGCCATTTTACAAGGGAAAACGTTGCAGGTGTATGGTCACGGGCAAGCGCTTCGTGATTTTACATATATTGACGATATTGTGGACGGGGTCTTCCGCGTGATGGAACGCAAGGCTAAACGGAATGAGGCGTGGAATGGATTAGAGCCTGATCCAGCAACATCTACTGCACCATACGAAATTTTTAATATAGGGAATAGTTCTCCTGTGAAAGTAATTGATTTTATTGAAGCATTAGAAGAAGCGTTAGGAATAGAAGCAAAAAAAGATTTTCAGCCGTTAGATAGAAGCGAAGTACAGGCGACACATGCAGATATGACGAGGTTTGCAGAAAGATTTCACTTTCAGCCACGTATATCGCTAAATGAAGGCGTGAAGAGATTTGTGGAATGGTATAAATGGTATGAAAAAAAGTCCCAATGACAGGGACTTTTTCTAACTGCTCCGAGGCAAAGAGCGCCTCTATGCTTGAAGACTCCAGCAATCGGACAGCCTAACCGCCTTTCTTCGCTTTTCTTATTTCCGTAAATTTGATAGTTCGTCGACGATGGCGTTCATTTCGTTTGTTGAGAAGTTATCTTTTCGTTCTACCATTTCGTAAATGTCTTTCAAGTCTTCGTACTTATCTTCATCAATATCTGATGCTTGAATTGCGCCTGCATTTACCATTCTTAATTTTGTTTTAATCTCATCAAGCATGAATGTAATGTTTTCTTCTGTTTTTTGTGTTAAATCCACTATTGTTCACCCTCTCGAACGAAGATGTATTTATCTTAACATGGGGGGAGGGACATTTAAAGGACAGTAATATTGGTAACAAGTAAAAAAGACAGGAGCTGGATGCTCCTGTCTTTGTAAAATTATGAACCGTATTGACGGCCTTGTTCGCGCTCTTCTTGCATTGCTTTCTTGAAACGTTTTGTTTCGGCTACAACGACACCGGATAAGCCGAGAAGACCGATTAAGTTCGGGAAGGCCATTAAACCATTCATAATGTCAGCGATTCCCCAAACAGCTTCAAGTGTTGAAATAGCACCTACGAATACAGCGAGTACGAAGACAGCACGATAAGCTTTAACTGCTGATTTGCCAAAGAGATATGAGAAGCATTTCTCACCATAATAAGACCAGCCGATGATTGTAGAGAAGGCAAAGAAAATAAGCCCAACTGCTACAATAACAGACCCCGTACTACCTAAGAATTTTTCAAATGTTGCCGAAGTTAAATCAGCGCCTTGTAAGTCACCATCTTTGTACAAACCACCCATAACCAATGTGATACCAGTGATTGAACAAACAACAATCGTATCAAGGAACACTTGTGTCATTGATACAAGTGCTTGGCGGCCAGGATAGTCTGTTTTTGCTGCCGCAGCAGCGATTGGAGCGGAACCAAGACCAGCTTCATTCGAGAACACTCCGCGCGCAACACCCCAGCGTACAACTGTACCGATTGCACCACCGGCAACTGCTTGACCTGAGAATGCGTCACTAAAGATTAAGCTGACTGCACCAGGTACTAAATCAAAGTTTGTAAAAATAACAATAAGACCACCAATAATGTAGAAAACTGCCATAACAGGAACGAAGAATGATGTCACTTTACCAATACTCTTAATACCACCAAGGATAACAAGTGCTGTAAAAGCAGTAAGAATAAGACCAGTTGCCCACCCTGGGATTGAAAAAGTTGACTCAACAACATCTGCTACAGAGTTTGATTGAACCATGTTTCCGATTCCAAAAGCAGCTATTGAACCAAATAATGCAAAAAGAACACCAAGCCACTTTTGTCCTAGACCACGCTCAAGATAATACATCGGTCCACCGGACATTTCTCCATTCTCATCTTGGACACGATATTTTACTGCTAAAATAGCTTCTGCATATTTTGTTGCCATTCCAACTAAAGCAGAAAGCCACATCCACAGAACAGCACCAGGTCCACCAAAGAAAACGGCTGTTGCAACACCAGCAATATTACCTGTACCGATTGTTGCAGCCAACGCTGTCATCAAAGACTCATAATGAGAAATATCGCCTTTGGATTTTTTATCTTGCTGTGGGCTGAACGCAAGCTTTAGTGCATATGGAAGAGTGCTGAATTGAAGGAATGATAATCGAAGTGTGAGATAAATACCAGTTCCTACGAGTAATACTAGTAGCGGCAGCCCCCATACCCAGCCGCTAATCGTGCTGATTAATTCCATAAATGACTCCCCTTTCATAATTTGTTATATTAAAATATTCTGAAAAAAAGTGAATAATGTCAAGTATAATTTATTTTGAAACTTTTGTATGATAAGCGAAAGAAGTGTTGTGCATTAACTTCTTGAAGAACCTTGTTAAGTAAATGAATGTTTGTATAAAATTACAGACCTTTGAGCGAGAAAGCCCGTTGCTTTAGCTGCGGGATGAATCGCTCAATTTTTTTAATAAAAAGTGATGAAATTATACAAACGTATGTTCTTTTTTGGTAAAATAAAGATAGACAGGAGGTGAGAAGAAAATGGAAACCATTTCACTCAGGTTAGAATTGATGAAACCAACTGAAAAGAAGAAAACCATGTACAAAAAGATGACGGAGATCAATACGTTTTTTGCGAACTGGCTGTTGGATTATGAAGCCTTAAAAACTGCTACGTCAAAGCATTTCAAGTTGTTTTCCCAGCAAAAATTCCCTGCTGCAATTGTGAACCAAACCATCCGGGAGGTAAAGTCCAAGAAAAAGAAGCAACATGCAAAGCTGTTTCGGTCTTTTTGGTGTGGGTTTAATAATCAAAACTGCAGGATTGAAAAGGAAAAAGGCCTATATAAAGTCTCGTTCCCAACGCTTGAAAAACGTGTAGGCGTTCCTGTTATTGTGCAAACGTACCAGAAGCATTGGCTCGACCGGTTGTTAAGCGGTGAAGTGAAACAAGGAGCTGCGGAATTGTATGAGAAAAAAGGACGCTGGTTTCTTTCGGTTTCCATTTCCTTCGAACCTCAAAAACCCCAAGTAGAATCTCTTCAAGCTCGCACAATGGGTGTGGATGCCGGGTTGAACTATCTTGCCGTGGCTTCCGTTGGCACAAAGTCGATGTTCTTCAAAGGAAATCAAATGGCTTTTATGCGCAGGCGATTTTCATCCAGAAGACGCGCGTTAGGAAAAAGCAAGAAGCTGTACGCGATCAAAAAGTCAAAAGGAAAAGAATCGCGTTGGATGAAAGATGTAAACCACAAACTGAGCCGTCAGGTCGTGAATTTCGCATTAGAGAACGGTGTTCATCTGATTCGAATGGAGGATTTGACAGGCATTCGGCATCGAGCAAAATCAAAGAAAGAAGCAGGGAGAAATTTGCATTCTTGGACCCATTATCAACTTCAGCAGTTTATCGAATACAAAGCGAAAATGGCAGGGGTTGAGGTTCAATACGTGAACCCTAAAGACACATCGAAAAGGTGTAAATGTGGGGATGTCCATAAAAATAACCGTCATGGTCGTATCTTCAAGTGCAAAAAATGCGGCTATGAAAGTCATGCGGATGTTAATGCGAGTATAAATATTTCGAAAGCAATTAGCGGCTTATCGAAGAAAAAGAAGAAAAAAACATCTGAAACCTAGTGTTGTGGTCACAGCAGCACCGCCTGTTAGGTACATATATCCAAAAGGGATATAGAACGAAGCAGGACGGGGTGATGACACACCCCCTAACTGAAGGCTTGTTCAAAGCAGAAATGAATTGCGAACGCTGAAGCACTTCAGAATCCCACTGCTTCAGCTGTGGGAGTGTCAATATGCTCATACAACTGCAGGCATCACGATAAATGAAAATGCAGATCCAGATGTGAAACATGATATGCTTATGCGTTTTGATGAAATTTATCCGTGGGAGCATCCGAAATATCGCCATGCAGAAGGGAATTCTGCTTCCCATCTAAAAGCAAGCACAGTCGGCAGTTCACAAACCGTTATCTTAAAAGATGGCAGAATGATACTAGGAACTTGGCAAGGGATTTATTTTTGCGAGTTTGATGGGCCGAGAACAAGAAACTTTTATATAAAAATATTAGAAGGATAACAGTAGGATGATTCATTTGTCCTGCTGTTTTTATTCTATGGATATAGGATAAAAATTATAAGTTAATAGCAATATTTTTAGATATTTGGACTATTTGCGCGTATTTTTATGCAATAAAGAGTTAAAGAGACTCAATATCTCTATTTCACGATAAATACTAAAATTATAGCTAAATTTCAAAATTCTAATATTCTGACATTTCTGGCATAATAATAATTAAGATTGAAAAGGGGGCTATAAAAAAATGAGAAACAAAAATTTTTTACTTGGACTAGTTCTTTTGTTTGCGGTCTTTTTGATGGCTGCATGTGGATCGACTAGTTCAAACGAAGGTGCAGAAGCGCCTGCTGAAGAAAATAATGAAGGACAAGCTGAAGAACAAGCATCAGAAGAAAGCAGTGGAGATGCATATACAGTTGCCACTGATACGAGCTTTGTACCATTTGAGTCGCTTAATACGGAAACTGGAGAAATGGAAGGTTTCGATATTGATTTAATTAAAGCACTTGCTGATGAAGCAGGGTATGAAGTAGATATTCAAGCAATGGAGTTTGATGGTGTTATTGCTGGGATGCAAGCAGCTCGCTTTGATATCGGTATTGCTGGGATCACAATCACAGAAGAGCGTGCGGAAACAATTGATTTCTCTGATCCATACTATGATGCAGGGTTGATGATTGCAGTACAAGAAAGTAACAACGAAATTAAATCAGAAGCTGACTTAGCTGGTAAGCGTGTTGCAACACGTGCTGGTACAACTTCTGAAAACTATTTGAAAGAAAATCATCCAGATGCTGAAATTGTTCCTTTCCCTGGAATTGTTGAAGCATACATGGAGTTAATCTCTGGACGTGTTGATGCAGTAATGTATGACATGCCGAACGTAAAGTACTATGCGAACACAGAAGCAAAAGGCAAACTTAAAACAGTTGGCGATCTATTACAAGGTGAACAATATGGAATCGCGTTCCCGAAAGGATCTGAGCTTGTAGAACCAACAAATGAAGCAATGAAAGTATTAATTGAAAATGGTACTTATGATGATATTTATGAAAAATGGTTCGGTGAGCGTCCTCACGGAACAGAAGGTTAATCATCACTTAATAGGTTCATTGATTGAGCGCAGCAAGGATAAGCTCTTGTTGCGCTTTCTTTCCGAAAAAATATTATTTGTATTACTGCTAACACATTCGTAGTAATAGACCTTGCAAGGAGAGATAAAATGGAAGCATTGTTGGATTCGCACTATATAAAAGTACTGCCGTTTCTTTGGAAAGGGCTAGGTTATACATTCTTCATTACAATTGCCGGTTTGCTTATCGGATTTGTACTCGGTGCAATTACAGGTATTGGGCGTTTGTCGCAAAGTAAATTTGTATACGGATTAGCATCAGTCTATGTAGAAGTTGTCCGTGGTACGCCGTTACTTGCACAAATTCTCTTTATTTACTTCGGTTTACCTGGTGTTATGGGTATTACAATTGATAAAGTTACCGCATCGATTATTGCGATTGCAATTAATGCTGGTGCGTATATTGCAGAAATTGTCCGTGGCGCTGTTTACTCAATTGACAAAGGGCAAATGGAGGCAGGTCGCTCCATCGGGTTAACAAAATCACAAACGATGCGTTATATTATTTGGCCTCAGGCATTTAAGCGTATGATTCCTCCACTTGGAAACCAATTCGTAATTAGTCTGAAAGACACCTCTTTATTCTCTGTTATTGCTGTTGGAGAAATGCTTTTCCAAGCACGGCAATATTACAATTCGAACTTTTCACCTTTCCAAGCACTAGCTATGGTTTGTTTGATGTATTTGATTATTACAATACCGACAGCACTGATTCTTCGCAGGGTGGAAAGGAGACTTGATGTATAATGATTAAGGTGAATGACTTACACAAATCTTTTGGAGATGTCAAAGTATTAAAAGGAATTTCGACTGAAATAGGTGAATCAGAGGTTGTCTGTGTAATCGGCCCTTCTGGTTCAGGTAAAAGTACATTCCTTCGTTGTTTGAATATGCTTGAAGAAATTACAGCTGGTGAAGTTGTTATTAATGGTGAATCACTTACTGATCCCAATGTAGATATTAATAAGCTTCGTGCCCATGTCGGCATGGTGTTCCAGCATTTTAACCTCTTTCCTCATATGACTGTTCTACAAAATATATCACTCGGTCCAATGAAAGTACTGGGTAAAAGTAAAAATGAAGCTGAGGATAAAGCGATGCAATTGCTTAAGAAGGTTGGACTAAGCGATAAAGCAAAGGTTTATCCAGATAGCCTTTCTGGGGGACAGAAGCAGCGTGTGGCAATTGCTCGCTCACTTGCAATGGACCCAACTGTTATGCTGTTTGATGAGCCGACATCTGCTTTGGATCCAGAGTTAGTCGGAGATGTACTTGAAGTAATGAAAGACCTCGCCAAAGAAGGGATGACGATGGTCGTTGTAACCCATGAAATGGGCTTTGCGAAGGAAGTAGGAAAGCGTGTTCTATTTATGGATGAAGGGATTGTGATGGAGGATGGACCTCCTGAGCAAATTTTCGACAACCCACAAAATCCACGTACGCAATCATTCTTAAGTAAAGTTTTATAATTGAAGCAATGAAAAAGTTTGGCTGTTATTGGCCAAGCTTTTTTCGTGGGATAATATAGCTCTGAGATAAAGTTTCTTCTTTATTTTGAATTGTTTATAATAATAGACAGATAGCAAAGGGTTAGCATGATTTGTACATAATTGGGTATATACATATTAAAGGAGTGGCATGGATGGTTCGTGTTTTATTTGTTTGTTTAGGAAATATTTGTCGTTCGCCTATGGCTGAGGCTGTTTTTCGCCATAAAGTGAATGAAGCAGGGCTTGGGGAAAAGATTGAAGTTGATTCTGCAGGTACAGGCGATTGGCATGTTGGGAATCCACCGCATGAAGGGACACAGCAAATTCTCACAAAAGAGAAAATTAGCTTTAAAGGAATGACAGCAAGGCAAGTGCAGTCACTGGACTTTGAAGACTTTGATTATATAATCGCAATGGATGAGCAGAATATTCAAGATTTACATCAGATCAAAAGAGGCAATCCAACAAGCTTTGTTGATCGTTTACTTTCCTTCGTTTCTAATCATGAAGAGGAAGATGTCCCAGATCCATATTTTACAGGGAACTTTGAGCATGTCTTTCAGCTTGTAGAAGAAGGGTGCGAGCAATTGTTACAGTTCATTCGGGAACGAGAACAATTATAAAATAAAAAAAGAATATGAGGAGGCCGTTCAGATGGAGGAGAAACGTAATAAAATGTGGCAGGGCGTGTTTATTGGAGCAATTGTAGGTGCTGCGGTGACAATGTTCGATCGCGATACGAGAGAAAATACGATGAACTGCTTTAAGAAGAATTGTTCATCAACCTGGGATGTGCTGAAGAACCCGGCAGAGACAGCAGAAAAGGTGTCTCAAGGGGCATCAAAGTTTCAGCAACGTGCAAAGGTTGTTGCAGATGACACTGTGTTTATCTTACAAAAGCTAAGGGAAATTGTAGAAACAGCTCCAGAAGTAGTCGATGCGGCGAAAAAGACGAAGACACATGTGAAACAGCTTCAAGAAGACGTAAAGAAAGAGGTAACTGAAGAACGGGGTGAATAGATGGTACAATCGCGCCGATTATCGCCAAAAACTTTTATGAAAGAATTGGTCTACCGCTTTCAACATGATGAAGTGGCAGGCTTGGCAGCACAATTGGCATATTTTTTTCTTCTTTCGTTATTTCCATTTCTCATTTTCTTAGTTACGCTCTTTGGTTATCTGCCTTTACAAGCCGAAGATTTTCTTAATGTGATAAGGCAGTATGCCCCGGGCGAAACGATGGAATTAATTGAGTCTACGCTTGGAAATGTATTAGATGATCAACGGACTGGGTTATTATCTTTCGGTATTATCGCAACGATTTGGTCTGCTTCTAATGGTATTAATGCGATTATGAGGGCCTTTAATCGTGCGTATGATATTGATGAAGAACGTTCATTCATTATTACTCGTATGATTGCCATTGTTTTAACCCTTGCGATGATCTTTGTCATTATTGTTTCGTTATTACTACCAGTTTTCGGGAAGGCAATTGGTTTATTTGTCTTTTCGCATTTCGGTTTATCAACGACTTTCCTGACGATATGGAATGCGTTGCGGTTTATTTTAAGTTTTGTGATTATGGTCGTTGTGTTTGCTGCTCTATACTATATTGCGCCAAGTCGTAAGCTCAGTATCACTGAAGTATGGTTTGGGGCACTGTTTGCCACGATCGGATGGCAGCTTGTTTCACTTGGTTTTTCTTATTATGTGGATAGCTTCGGTAATTACTCGGCGACATATGGAAGTCTCGGGGGTATCATCGTGTTAATGATCTGGTTCTACCTGTCAGCTATTATCATTATTCTTGGCGGTGAAATCAATGCTATCTTACGGTTTCTCAAAACTGCTAATTGAGAAAGATAAGAATCTGAATAGCAAACTTTCCTCTGCATAAGCTAAGTGCGAGCGGGGGCTTGCACAGGCAAACAACAGGGAGGAAATACAATGAGTAACAATAAACGCAACCATAATAACAAAAACAATAACAAACAAACGAGTGACAGCAAGCATAAAACAAGCAGCAGTGCGAATAAGAAAAATAACTTTCACTAAAAAAAAGCTTTCTGCCCAAAAATTGGGTAGAAAGCTTTTTTCATCAGCGTAACAAGCGTAAACCATTTAAGATGACTAAGATTGTACTTCCTTCATGGCCAATCACACCATAAGGTAAGTCAATTAATTGTAAGAAGTTTGAGGCAATTAACAGCATAATCACCGTGATTGAAAATACAATATTTTGTTTTACAATGCGATTCATTTTTCTAGAAAGTCGAATTGTTTCTGCAATTTTGGATAAATCATTTTTCATTAGAATGATATCTGCTGTTTCCAGGGCGACGTCTGTGCCTTCACCCATTGCGATTCCAACAGTGGCTGTGGCGAGAGCAGGGGCATCATTTATACCATCTCCAACCATTCCAACGTTGTCATAGGCAATCTGGATTTGTTTCAAATGATGAACTTTTTCTTCTGGCAAACATTCTGCAACATAGCGTACGACACCTGTTTCTTCTGCAATAGCATGAGCGGTTTTTTCGTTGTCGCCTGTCAGCATAATGGTTTCCACACCAAGTGCATTTAGTTGAGCAAGAGCTTCCTTTGTTTCTTGGCGTACTGTATCTTTTAAAGCGATAATGCCGGCAATGCCGTGCTCATCTTTTGCATAGACTACTGTTTTCCCTTGAGCAGCTAGCTGAAGACTGATGCCTTCTTGGAATGCACCAGCAGCTTGGGTTCCGACGAAATCTCGTTTTCCAATCTTCCAATCCTTTTGCTCGAATGTTCCTTTGATTCCCCAGCCTGAGACGTCTTCTACATTTTCTGGCTTCGTAATGTTAACTTGCTCACTTTTTGCATAGTTGACAATTGACTGAGCAAGCGGATGATTCGAGTGACTTTCAATGGAAGCGACAGCACGTAGGAAGGACTGCCGTTCTAAGTCTTTTCGAAAATGAATATCTGTTACTTCTGGTTTTCCGCGAGTAAGCGTACCTGTTTTATCAAATGCGATGGCTTGAAGGTGGGCCAAACGCTCTAAGTGAACACCGCCTTTAAAAAGAATCCCGTGACGGGCACCATTTGAAATAGCTGATAATGTCGCAGGCATAATCGATGCGACGAGAGCACAAGGAGAAGCAACTACAAGTAAAATCATTGCCCGATAAAATGTTTCATTCCAGCTCCATCCAAACAAGAAGTGTGGAAGAAACAGCATAAGGCCAACAACGATAAGAACGATTTTGACATAGCGCCCTTCAAAACGTTCGATGAACTGCTGTGAAGGTGACTTCTCACTCTGTGCAGATTGCACGAGCGTAATAATTTTCTGGAACAGTGTTTCGTTTGATGGTTTTGTCACTTCTACTGTAATTGCACCGTTAATATTGACAGTTCCGGCGAATACTTCAGCATCTCTCTCTTTCGTCACAGGGATTGACTCACCTGTGATGGCTGCTTCATTAATTGTACTTGTACCGCTGACAATTTTGCCGTCTGCTGGAACAAGTTCTCCTGGCTTAATTAAAATTTGGTCATGAACTGCTAACTGTGAGACATGAACAACTTCTTCTTGACCATTTCGAATTCGTACAGCTTCTTCTGGTTGCATCTCCATTAGAGAAGAGATTTCACGTTGACTTTTGTTCATTGTATACGTTTCTAACGCGCCGCTTAAAGAGAAGATAAAAATCAATATCGCCCCTTCAAGCCAGTGGCCAATGATTGCAGAACCAATTGCGGCAAAAATCATTAGCATCTCTACATTCAATTCTCGCTCTTCAATTGTTGCTTCTATTCCTTCTTTTGCTTTGGCAAAGCCGCCAATTATAAAGGACGAGACGAAAATGACCGCTGATAACAACTGCATATCTGTTTTCGATAAGAGCCAACCTGTTAAGATTAAGATTCCACTAAGAATTGCTGCGATAAGTTCCCCATGTTCTTTTAATTTTTCCCAAGCTGCAGGTGGGGTTTCATTCTCAGACAGTTGAGAACGTTCCTTTAATGCTTGACTTTGTGCACCCATTTCTTTTCCTCCTGATTGTTAATTGATAATTGTAATCAACATCAATACCCTTATAAAACGACGAAAGCTGCCAAAGGTATGGCAGCAAATTATAATCATTATTATTTAATTTTAATAGTTATTATTATATATTCATCTTATCACAAGATGTGTAAGAATAGAATAAAGTTTTCTTGAACTTTTCTAATTATAGCTCAAGCTGTTTTATTTTTGAAATTTGAAAGGATGGCGTATAGTTGGGATTGTGTGAGGGAGAGGAGGAAATAGTTTTGGACGCGAAGCGGTTTTTCACACATCCATTGGGCATAATTGTTGCAGCAGGCGGTGCGACATTTTTATGGGGAAGCGCATTTCCGTTTGTCAAACTTAGCTATCAAATGTTAACGATTGAATCAGCTGAGACTGGAGAACAAATCTTGTTTGCTGGTTATCGGTTCTTTCTTGCTTCATTACTTATGCTCTTATTCTTATTACTTTCAAAGCGAAAAGTT
Source organism: Bacillus tianshenii (assembly GCA_020524525.2). Classification (NCBI taxonomy): domain Bacteria; kingdom Bacillati; phylum Bacillota; class Bacilli; order Caryophanales; family Bacillaceae; genus Sutcliffiella; species Sutcliffiella tianshenii. Next base: position 3,761,091 of record CP129018.1, read on the forward strand.
GCTTTAGAACGTGACACAATTGCGCCTTTACTTAAAATCGGTTTGTTTCAAACGTTCTTTCAATACATATTCTTTTATATTGGTTTAAGTTTTAGTACAGGTATTCAAGGCTCCATTATTGCAGGGACGACTTCTTTCTTTCAAATTCTATTTGCCCATTTCATGTATCAAGATGATGCAATAAATCGACGGAAAGTCATTGGGTTAATGATCGGGTTTACAGGAGTGGTACTTGTAAACTTAACTCGTGGTTCGTTGGAGCTTCAATTTGGAATCGGTGAAATGTTATTAATGTGTGCAATGATTGTGGCGGCCTTTGGGAACATTCTCGCGCGAAATGCTTCGATGAACATGAATGTTGTCTATATGACAGCATTTCAGATGTTGTTTGGTTCGCTCGGCTTGCTGGCTGCCGGAATGACAGCAGTCGGCCCATTGCCATTTCAATTTGATTTTGTGAGTAGCTTGACGTTAATTTATCTTGCCGTTCTTTCTGCTGGCGGCTTCTTGTTGTGGAACAACGTAATGAAATATAACCAAGTTGGAAAGGTATCCATGTACTTATTCTTAATACCTGTATTTGGTGTGTTTCTTTCAGCTGTCCTATTAAAGGAAACGTTGCACATCTTCGTCTTACTTGGGTTAGTGTGTGTTGCAACAGGTATTGTAATTGTTAATCGAAAATAAAAAAATTCCCGCCATACGCTGGCGGGACCATATACATACTAACGAGGGTGGATTTAAAAATAGGACAGAAAATGTTAAGTTAACAACTATTCAGCGATTTCTTCACAATGGAAGTATGTCTGGTTGTAAATGTGTTCAATTTCATCATCAGTCATATAAATTAGGTTGTCGTGTTCCATTTCTCTCATTTTGTTAATAAAATCAATCATGTTTCGGCGTTCTTGACGGCTCATTTTATCGTTCCCCTTTCAATCTGTTTTATTACAGTATCGATTTGTTATTTGTATTATATAACAGGGGTAAAACAAAAATCAACCATAAAATTAAGAAAATTATAAAAAATAATAAAATGAGAAAAAGGCCCAGAAAGGAAGGGCCTAAGAGAAGTTTGATTGTATATTCATTTCTGATTTTGAGCTTTTCGAAAAGACAGTCGTAAGCCAGAGCCCAAGAAGCATTACAGCAATAATATAAAAGAAGCTTACCCCTTCAAACCATTCAATAGCAAGCCCTCCAATGAATGGACCTATAATACTTCCGAGACTAAAGAAGATGCCGCATAGAATATTACCTGCAGGAAGAAGGTTGTTTGGCAATAGGTCTGTCATATAGCTAACCCCAAGTGAAAAGATTGAACCGACAAGCATACCTGCTGTTATAAAACAGATGAATAAGCCTACAATTGAACTTTCTAAGAAGCTCGCTAAGCCAAAAGTCAGCATGCCGCCAAATAAAATTACATTTACTACTTTCTGTCGTCCGTATTGATCACTTAGTGTGCCAAGTGGTATTTGCAAAATAAGACTTCCAGCTGCAAAAGCAGGGAGCAACAGTGACAAGTGTTCGACTTGAATGCCAATTCGAAGGGCATAGACAGGGAAGTTTCCATGTAGTGTTGCTTCAAGGAATCCGTAGCCAAATGGCAGGAGAAAAGCGACCCAAGCAATCTTCCATGCTTCGAAAAAACGTTTAAACGATCCGAAGAACGACGTGTGTTCGTCATCTTGTTCAGGAAATTCATTGCGTAAGCTCCAAAGCGAAAACCAAACGATTAAGCTCATTCCGCCAGATAAGATGAACGGCAAAGCTTCGTTAATTGTTACAAGGTTAGTCATCAAAGGACCAACGGCAAATCCGAGACTAAAGAACAATCCATAAACTGCGATGTTTCTGCCACGTTTATGAATGGGAGAGAAGGCTGTAATCCATGTTTGGGTACCAAAATGAAGCATATGGTCGCCAATTCCAATTATTAATCTTAAGACAAACCAAAACCATATCGCGTCCCAAAGCGGGAAGAGAAATAATGAAGCAATGACAAGCATGCCTCCACTAAGGATCATTGGTTTAAAGCCAAAGCGTCGTAATGGTTTTTCCATGAATGGTGATGCGATTAATACGCCGATATATAAGCTTGTAGCGTGCAAGCCGTTTACAGAAGAAGAAATGCCATTCTGCTCAAAGATGACCGCAATGAGCGGAAGGAGCATTCCTTGTGAGAAGCCGGATAAAGCAACTGTGCATACTAAGAACCAAAAGCGTAGGTTAAATGTTTTTTGCATAGGTATCCCTCTGTTTCAGCGAGTCTGTGTATCCTTTCTAGATGTTACTAGGGATTTCAAATTGATACAAGCTGTATGTTTTGCACATTTCTGTTTAAGCCGATAGAATTTGTAGTAAGTACATATGCTAAAGAAAAATATGACGGGAGTGTTGAATGTGGAACTAGATTTTCATTTAAAAGGTGAAGGGTTTCGCGGTGAATTATCGTATGGTGAAATTGATATTTCAGGACAAGATGAGCATGGATTCCGCCCAGGACAGTTAATGGTATCGTCGATTGCGGTATGTTCTGCAAGTGTACTGAATAAAGTGCTGCAGAAGAAGCGTCTTGATGTGCAGGGCTTGAACGTAAATGCAAAGGTTGAACGTAATCCAGCTGAAGCGAACCGCATTGAAAAGATTCATCTTCATTACGTGCTAAAAGGAACAGATTTAGTAGAAGACACCGTACAAAAGGGTGTTGACCTTGCAAGAAAAAATTGCCCAATGGTTCAATCTGTTAAAGGAAGCATCGACATCACTGAATCGTTTGAAATCATTCATCTAAGCATGTAAGCAGCAAGCTCCGTCGTTTAAGACGGAGCTTTTCTAATGGAAATGTGCTAGAAAAAGTGATTGAATAAGATTTTGGGGAAGAGTTTTAGAGTAAGGGAATGAACATCTCTATCGTTTACATACCTATAAATTATGTTGTTCAGAAAGGAGGAGGGGTGTGAGAAGCAACACTCGTTTTGATTTTACTGAAGGAAGTATTTTAAGCAAAATGCTTCTATTTTCAGGACCGATTTTTATGACGAATATTTTGCAAACATCCTATCAATTTATTGATAGCATTTGGGTTGGTAATTTGATCGGTTCTAATGCATTAGGAGCAATCTCTGTTTCTGCCACAGTTATCTTTACAATTTTATCTTTTATTATTGGGATAAATAGTGCATCATTGACGATTTTATCACAGCAGCAAGGGCGTAATGATGAACAGGGGCTTAAGGAATCACTTAATGCATTTATTGTTGTGTTAACGCTCTTGTCCATGACAGCAGGTGTAGTAGGTATCATTTTAAGTGGTCCTATATTGAAATTACTCGGCACACCTACAGACATCTATCCGCTTGCTCGTTCTTATTTGCAAATCAATTTTTTAGGGATCGTGTTTTTGTTTGGTTATAATTTTATCGGCACGGTGCTAAGAGGGATTGGCGATAGTAAAACACCGATACGCTTTGTCTTTATTGCAGTGGTGTTGAACACAGTGCTTGATCCGATCTTTATTTCATTATTTGATTTAGGAATTGTCGGAGCGGCACTTGCGACAATTGTTTCCCAAGGAGCTGCTTTCTTGTATGGAGTAATTTATTCGCTTAAAACAGATAAGATTCCATTTACGAAGCCACATATTCCAGCGAAAAAATACGTAAAAGCAATCTTTAAGCTCGGTATTCCATCAGGCTTTCAAATGATGGCCATTTCAGGCGGAATGATGGCGATTATGAGTGTGGTTACCCGCTTTGGGGAAGACGCTGTAGCTGGGTTTGGTGCGGCACAGCGGATTGACAGCTTGATTGTCTTACCTGCGATGACGCTTGGTTCTGCTGTCAATAGTATAGCAGGACAGAATATCGGAGCTAACCATTGGAACAGGGTGCAAGAGACAGCGCGGGTTGGTATTAAGTTCATTCTGCTTGTTATGTTTTCTGTTAGTACATTTGTGTTCTTTGCAGGTGAGTACTTAATTAAACTATTCACTACAGATAAAGAAACAATTGAGTTTGGCACGATGTATATGCGTACAATTGCTTATTTCTATCCGTTTCTCGGTATTAATTTCGTTTTAAATGGTGTAGTAAGAGCGTCAGGCGCAATGGTTCAAATCCTCGTTTTGAATATCATTTCATTTTGGGTGCTTCGTTTCCCATTGGCAAGCATTGTATCATCGTGGATGGGAGAAAAAGGTATCGCAGTTGGCATGGGGTTAAGCTTAGTCGTCAGCAGTTTCATTTCCTATTTGTATTACAGATATGGCAAATGGAGCGATATTAAAATTTTTGAAAATGAATAGAAGTGAGGATGTATATGCGAGAATGGATTGTACGCTTTTGCGTGTATTTAATTGGACTCATCATTTTATCTTTTAGTATTAGTTTAACCATTAAAGCAGGGCTCGGTGCAGGCGCTTGGGATGCATTAAATGTGGGTTTATCAAAGACAATCGGTCTAACTGTCGGCGTTTGGGTATTCATTATCGGGTTCTTCCTGATTTTGTTGAATGCGTGGCTGATGCGAATGAAACCGATGTTTTTCGCTGTTTTCACCATCGTGTTACTTGGTTCATTTATTGATTTTTGGCTATTACAGGTTTTTCATGACTGGAAGCCTGAGGAGTTTGTAGTTCGGATTGGCGTCTTTTTATTTGCTATTTTGTTTCTTGGTTTTGGTGTAGCGGTGTATTTACAGGCAGACTTTCCGATTAATCCAATTGATAATTTAATGGTGGCGATTAGTGAACGGTTCGGGGTTACGTTCATGACGGCAAAAACAATTGGTGAGATTTCAGCACTGATTCTTGCGTTTATATTCGGAGGGCCGGTCGGCATTGGAACTGTCGTGATTACATTCTTAATTGGACCAATTATTCATTTATTTGAACCTAAGGTGAAGCCTGTTATTCATCGGTTGCGCTTTGCGAATTAAGAACTACCTTAAATTGGACTCTTTAGAAAAAGGATAAACGACAAAACTTTCGCAAAACTAAGGATAAGTGATTTGTAAGGAGGAGTAACAGTGAAACGCATGCAAATTTTCTTATCCATATTTGTTTTGTTTGTAAGTCTTGCTGTTGGAAGCTCGTATACTGGTGCTGCTGAGAAGGAAAAGGAGAATAAAGATGCCATTCCGAATTCGGTAATGGATATCTCTAAAGAAAATACGTATCCGAATCCGACACAGGATTTGCCTTATCTTCAGCCAAGTGAGCTTTCGAAGGAACTGTTAGAAACAACCGATGTTCCTGTTGAGAATCCTGACCTCATTAAGTTGATGAATGAATCAGCGATCTCGACAACACCGCTTGCGATTGGGTATAAGGCGACGATTTACCTTGGACACTGGCCGCTTAGCTACGAGTCTGGTGAGACGAATACGAACTGGGAGTACAAGCAGGCAAATGTCAATAAGTACGATAACCGTGAGGGAACCACCCCTTATAAAATCCATTATAAACAAGAAGCAGAAATGAACATTCAAGGTGGGCTCACTATGAAAGTGCCTAACTCTGAGGATGTGAAGAAGATGATGCTTCTTAAGGCAATGGAGAAAACAAACTTACCGCTAGCGTTTAACACGATGGTTGGACAAGGGACGAAAAAAGACCAAGTATACAATATTATGCCGAAGAAACTTGGCTATCTGTATGCCTACGCACCAGCGGTTAATGAAAAAGGTAAAATTACCTATGGAGAAGTATATTTGGAATTACGCGGCAGTAAGAAACAGCTTGTGATAAAGAATGTAACGCGTCAAGGAATTGGTGCTTGGATTCCTGTTCAAGACCGCTTATCGTTTAAATTCTATACAACAGATCTTCCGAAATAAAAGAAACGGCTGCAAATGAATGCAGCCGTTTTACTGTTATAGAAGGGCTTTGCGTGTCGAGAAGTCAGTTTCAGGATAGTAGACGTTCTTAACTAGAATGTTTGGACCAAGACATTTCGCTTCAGAACAATGGCAAAGCAGCTGTTGCGCTGGTTTTGTTTGCAACCAATGTTGAAAGGCATCTTTCAAGTTTGTGTCTTGGATGTTTCCAAAGGATGGTACATCACCGAAGTCGGTTACGATAATGTCGCCGTTAAAAATATTAATATTCAAGCGGCTTCTTCCGTCCGGGTCATTTCGTACTGTCACATTTTCCTCGTTAAACAAACGTTTAATTAATGCTTGGTCGTCGGTACTTTCATTGCATGGATAGACTGGCAATGTTCCAAATAACATCCACAATGAAGGGTCACGAATATCTAGCAAGTGGTGAATCGCTTCTCGGATTTCTTTAAGAGACAGCACTGGCAGATTGCTTGCGAAATCGACTGGATACATCGGGTGAACCTCATGACGAGCACACCCCATCTCAATGATTTCACGGTGAATCTTTTCTAAGTATGGAAAAGTGCGTTGATTTAACATCGTTTCTGCTGAAACAAAGACCCCTTCCTTTGAAAGAAGTTTGCTGTTTTCAATCATCCGCTCATACATTGCTTCGCATTGCTTAAGTGTTGGGCTTCGGTCCATTTTTGCAAACCCGTATTTCTGAAAATCTTCAATGGTTCCCCAGTTATGTGAAATATGTAAAACATCTAAATAAGGGATAATCTGTTCATAACGGTTATAATCCAATGTTAAGTTAGAATTGATTTGGGTGCGAACTCCTCGCTCATGTGCGTATTTTAATAATGGAACCACATATTCTTTCACAGATTTAAGTGAAAGCATCGGCTCACCGCCAGTAATACTTAACGCACGAAGCTCAGGGACTTCATCAAGTCGTTTTAGCAATAAATCAAGTGGAAGTGCATCAGGGTCTTTTGTTTGTAATGTATAGCCAACTGCGCAGTGATCACAACGCATATTACACAGTGTCGTTGTAGTGAATTCGATATTTGATAACGTTAATTGGCCGTGCTCATCGATGTCGTGATAAGCTTCCCAAGGATCATTCTCCGGGGTAATAAAGGGTGATGGAAATTCTTTCATATTGAAGCTCCTTTATATTGAGTCTAATTCCAATCTATACCCAAGTAAGGCGATCCCGCAACTTGAATTTTCATTTTGGAAAATTGTTTGCGTTTTCAAATGGTCTTTCTAAATATTGCGACAAAGCGTATAATGGAGAGGAGTGTTTTACATAAGTTTGATGGATAACATCGATACACTTCCGGGGCCTTGAGTGAATTCGTACAGAAACATTTTTATCAAAGGCTGTGTTAAAGAATAATGTTGTATTGTTGTTGATTGGAGCGGAAGGTGCCGACTCCTGTGGGGGGAGCAGACAGGTGAGACCCCGCAGGAGTATTTACGACGAGGAGGCTCACCGCCTGCCCCGCGGAAAGCGTGCACCTGCAGCGGAAATCAACAGCTCCTTTTAACAGAGCCATTTGAAAAGGGAGAGGGGAATTAAGTATGGAAAAGTTACAAGAAAGTATGTATCAGTTGATCGTAGAAACATCAACAAAATTGCCGAAAGATGTACGTCGTGCAATTGCTAAGGCAAAGTTAAATGAAACGGCAGGCACACGTTCTGCAATGTCATTAGACACTATTACAAATAACATCTTGATGGCTGAAGAGAATATTTCGCCAATTTGCCAAGACACAGGCTTACCAACATTTAAGATAAAAACACCTGTAGGCGTAAATCAGCTAAAAATTAAAGCTGCGATTGAAGCGGCAATGGAGCAAGCGACAGCAGATGGAAAGCTTCGTCCGAACTCTGTTGATTCAATTACAGGTTCAAATAGCGGTAATAACTTAGGACCAGGCACACCTGTAATTAAGTTTGAGCAATGGGAAGAAGATTATATCGATGCTCGTCTTATCTTAAAAGGTGGCGGCTGTGAAAACAAAAATATCCAATATAGCTTACCAGCTGAGCTTGAAGGACTCGGACGTGCGGGCCGTGACTTAGATGGTATCCGTAAGTGTATTATGCACTCTGTGTATCAAGCACAAGGACAAGGCTGTAGCGCCGGCTTCATCGGAGTGGGGATCGGTGGCGACCGTACATCAGGCTATGACTTAGCGAAGCAACAGCTGTTCCGCAATGTGGATGATGTGAATCCGAATGAAGACTTACGTAAGCTTGAAGATTATGTGATGAACAATGCTAATACACTTGGAATTGGTACAATGGGCTTTGGTGGCGAAACAACACTTCTAGGCTGTAAGGTCGGAGTGATGAACCGTATTCCAGCATCTTTCTACGTATCTGTTGCTTACAACTGTTGGGCATTCCGTCGCCAAGGCGTTCAGGTTAGCCCTGAAACAGGTGAAATTAAAGCATGGGAATACCAAGATGGTGATGATGTAGATTTCGCAAAAGAAGCTCAAAAAGAAACAGCTGCAGCAGCTGAATCAGATGAATCACGTGAGGTTGTTCTTCAAGCACCAATTACAGAAGAACAAATCCGCGAGCTGAAAGTCGGTGATGTTGTTCGCATTAACGGTGCACTTCACACAGGCCGCGACGCGATTCATAAGCATTTAATGGATAACGACGCTCCAATTGATTTGAACGGACAAGTTATTTACCACTGTGGTCCTGTTATGCTCAAGGACGAAGAAGGGGATTGGCATGTGAAAGCCGCAGGCCCGACAACAAGTATTCGTGAAGAGCCTTACCAAGGGGATATCATGAAGAAATTCGGTATTCGCGCTGTAATTGGAAAAGGCGGCATGGGACCGAAAACATTGAAAGCTCTTCAAGAGCACGGTGGTGTCTACTTGAATGCAATTGGTGGCGCAGCACAATACTATGCTGAATGTATCCAAGGCGTTGAAGGGGTAGACTTAATGGAATTCGGTATTCCAGAAGCAATGTGGCACTTACAAGTAAAAGACTTCAAAGCTGTTGTCACAATGGACTCTCACGGAAACAGCCTACACCAAGATGTAGAGAAAACATCACTAGAAAAGCTTGAAAACTTCAAAGAGCCAGTGTTTAGCTAAAAAAATAAAAACGTCTGCTATTCAAAGTACGGGTCTTAAGCATCTGTGGAAGGTAAGCGTTTGTTACTGAAAAGCCTTTGGGACATCTCTCCCAAGGGCTTTTTTGGTAATATGATTCGCATAGCATTTTTTAGCTGAATCGTTGCAAACTAACCTTAAAAGCATAAAAAGGGGTTCGTGAGCAATGACTAAAAAAATCTTATTGTTTTCATTAACTGTTCTCATGCTCGTAAGCTTCACGTTGCCAAATAGCGCTTTTGCTTATGACAATACGCGTTATAATTGGGGTTTTAAGAAAAGTGTTGATGAGCAAGGTGCGTCAGCTGGAGCAAAGTTTGATAAGATGCTTGAGAAATATGGAAGCTTCTATCTTGCAGATCCATCAAAAAAAGAAATTTATCTTACCTTTGATAATGGATATGAAAATGGTTATACCGAAAGAGTGCTGAATGTACTGAAGGAAAAGAAAGTGCCGGCAACTTTTTTCATCACGGGTCATTATGTGAAGGACCAGCCTGAGCTTGTAAAGCGAATGGTTGCAGAAGGCCATATTGTTGGTAATCATTCGTGGCATCACCCTGACTTAACAACTGTCTCAGAAGCAAAGTTAACTGAAGAGCTCCGTTCTGTTGAAGAAGCGGTCGCAAAGTTAACACCTCAGAAAGTAATGACATACCTTCGAGCACCACGCGGCGTTTTCAGTGAACGTACCTTAGGGCTTTCAGAAAAGCTTGGCTATGTGAATGTCTTCTGGTCACTTGCATTTGTAGACTGGAAGACAGACCAGCAAAAAGGCTGGAAATATGCGTACGACAGTATTATGAGACAGATTCACCCAGGAGCGGTTATGCTTCTTCATAGTGTATCAAGTGATAATGCGGAAGCACTTCCGAAAGTGATTGATGATTTACGTGCAAAAGGCTATGAATTTAAGTCACTTGACGATTACATGCTTCGAAAAGTTTTCCCAGAGCCGTTGCGTAGCTTTTGATTCTTTCCAACGTGTATTATAATGAGATTAGAATGGCAGTCATTTGACTGCCAAATTTCATTTATTGGAGTCATTAATCATGAGCAAAAAACAAGTTATGCTAGAAAAAGGACAGGAATTTCCTTTAACGATAAAACGCCTCGGCATCAATGGTGAAGGTGTCGGTTTCTTCAAAAAGCAAGTCGTCTTTGTGCCTGGTGCACTTCCAGATGAAGTTATTGTCGCACGTGCAGAGAAAGTACAGCCAAAGTTCGTACAAGCCAGCATCAAAAAGATCCGCAAACCATCGCCACACCGAACGAAAGCGCCGTGCCCAATTTACGACAAATGCGGCGGCTGTCAACTGCAGCACCTATCATATGAACAACAGCTAAAAGAAAAGCGTGATATTGTTATCCAAGCATTTGAACGTCATACGAGATTACCAATTGAAAAGCTCGATATTCGAAGCACAATTGGAATGGAAGAACCGTGGAACTATCGGAACAAAAGTCAACTGCAAGCTGTAAAAGAAAAAGGAAAAGTACTCGCAGGCTTATACCAAATGGATTCACATCAAGTGGTCGACCTATCAGAATGCATGGTTCAGCACACAGAAGTAAACAAAGTAACCCAAGTCGTTAAAACGATTCTTAATGACTTAAATATTTCGATCTATAACGAACGCAAACGAACAGGAGTCATTCGCACAATTGTCGTTCGGACCGCTTTTGAAACAAAAGAGACACAGCTTGTCCTTGTCACAGCGACCGAAAAAATTCCGCGCAAGGAGCTGCTAATCGAAGAAATTCAAAAGCGCTTACCAGAGATCACGTCTATTATGCAAAACGTAAATGCCCAGAAAACATCCTTAATCTTCGGAAACAAAACAAGCAACCTTGCTGGAAAAGAAGTCATCCAAGAAACACTCGGTGACCTATCATTTGAACTGTCAGCGAGAGCATTCTTTCAATTGAATCCGATCCAAACAGTGAAATTATATGACGAAGTTAAGCAAGCAGCAGAGCTTACAGGCAAAGAAAAAGTCGTTGATGCATACTGCGGTGTCGGAACAATCGGCCTTTGGCTCGCTGAAGACGCCTCTGAACTAAGAGGAATGGACACCATTGCTGAATCAATCGAAGATGCCCAAAAAAATGCTCAAAACCATGGCTTCAGCCACGCTAAATACTATACCGGCAAAGCAGAAGACCTTATGCCAAAGTGGACAAAAGAAGGCTGGCGCCCTGACGTTGTCATCGTCGACCCGCCACGCACAGGCTGTGACAACAAGCTACTCAACACATTTTTGAAAGTAAAGCCGAAACGAATTGTCTACGTGTCCTGTAATCCATCAACCTTGGCAAAAGATATCCAAACATTGAGCGGGAATTATAAAGTGAACTATATCCAGCCTGTTGATATGTTTCCACATACGGCTCATGTCGAAAATATCGCGGTGTTGGAGAGGAAATAAATAAAGGGAAAGAAGCTTACCAGCGGGTGTTGGTGAGCTTTTTTATTGGAGTGGTTGTCGAGCAAACAACAAAAGCCCTCTTTCAAGGGGCTTTTGTATAGGGCACCTCACAGATTTTCCATCAATCGCTTCGCAATCTTGGCATAATCATCACGGTCAATTCCAGGGGCGAATTGTTCAGGGAGATCGTCTAGATTTGGAATAGGTGCTCCTTTCGGTGTTCCCTCTTTCACAATGAGCTGATCACCGCTTTCTGGGTTAGTTCCTTTCCATATTTGTTTAATATCTAAGTAATCTCCGACATCATTCCACGTATATAACACGTTTGCTAAGCCTTGTTCTTCGAATTTTCGTGCATGGTCAAATTTTGAATTTGATAAGTCTGGTATTGGGACCATTTTCTTTACGTCCACACCTGTGGCAATCTCTAATGCTTTCGCGTAGGCCAAGACATGTGTGCCACCGCGAACGAGTAAGTAGCCGATCATTTCACGAGCTGTCTCATTTTCTGTCATCTCGTACACTCTCATTTTATGTGTGCGGGCACCGACCTCTAAGAAGAAATTATGAAGTAAATCTAACACTAAGTTTCCACTGTTAAACACATTGTCCCCAGTCCAAGCGCGTCCCATTGAATCTCCTGCTAAAGCAGTTTGGGCAGTAGCGATAAATTGATACGTATTTCGGCTATCTTTTCCTTCGCGTAGAGGCGTCACATCTGGGTCGCCAGTGTAAAATGTATTTCCTCTTGATAATAAATTAATAGCATTGCTCACAAGCTCTACGTGGCCAAATTCCTCGGCAGTAATACTTGCGACTAAGTCATAGAATGGTTTTAGCTTATCCTTCCGTCGGAAGTTAAATGATTGGAACATATAATTATTGAGCGTTGACATTTCGCCAAACTTTCCACCTAACAGCTCTTGAACAACTGCGGCTGCATTTGGGTCGCCGTGTTCTGGGATTGGCAGGTCAATTAACAAGCGGTTTTCACGCTTAAACATCGTATCCCTCCTTATCCTTTTGGAATAACCCAAACGATTTGTTGAATGCGAATGTAGAAAGGAGAGCCGCCCGACTCGACGACAATATGTTCTGGCATTACTGTTTTCAGCTTTCCAGTAACAGTGCCGCGTGTTGTCTGAACGACGACTTTACCGCCCTTTACGCCTTGAAGTGTTTGATACACATAAGGATCAATATTGCTCACGAAAGAAGGTGTTTGTGGGTTCATGTTATTTCGCTCCTTTGTTGGAAACTCAAACATTCTAAATATATGAACCTCATTGGCATGTTATACATTTAATAGGGCGTTTGGTGGTGAACGAGTCCAATGTTATAATGAACTGAATGAAATATCACTGAAACTTGGAGGAAGTATGCTGACATTTGAAGAAAAACTAACGATTATAGATTCTTTTCCTGAATTAGACCGCAAAGATGTTTCGCTTGGTCGGGTTAACTTTCATTTTGAAGGAAGCGGATTTGATAAGAAAAATGTAGTCTATCACTTACATCCGAATGGAAATGGATTTGTGTATACAGAATTTCTTGAAGGATATGAAACAGATCATAAAGGTATGACAAACATCCGTAATTTTTCTGAAGAGGAGCTTCGGAAAGTAATCAAAGAATCCATTCAGTCACTTGTTCCAATGCCGGAAGAAGAAGCTGAGTGTATAGAGGAAGAATGGGTGAATGCAGAAAATCAATCGTTGATATTAATCAATGAAGACGAGATGTGGAATGTGTATGCCGGTGTCAATTTGGATGGCACGTTTCCATCTTATAATGAAGCAGCACAATATCTTGATGAAGAAGGCTTTCGTCGTAAATAAGAAATAAAGTGGGAAGATTGATTTTTCCTTATGGTGGGGGAATCAATCTTTTTTAATGAATAAAATGAGGTTATGACATGGATAAAAAATGTTTTACAGACTATCAATTAAGTGAAGAGATCGTTCGTGCTTTGAATGGTTTGCGTTATAAGACCCCGACAGAAGTACAGGCTTCAGTTATACCGATGGCGTTAGAAGAGAAAGACCTTGTCGTGAGGTCCCAAACTGGAAGCGGGAAGACAGCGGCTTTCGGTATTCCGATTTGTGAAATGGTGAAGTGGGAGGAAAATAAACCTCAAGCATTAATTCTTACACCAACACGAGAGCTTGCAGCGCAGGTGAAAACGGATATAACGAATATAGGAAGATTCAAACGCATTAAAGCAACAGCTGTATTTGGGAAACAGCCTTTTACTAGGCAGAAAACAGAATTGAAACAAAAAACACATGTCGTTGTCGGTACGCCTGGGCGGGTGCTTGACCATATTGAAAAAGGTACACTGGCGTTAGAGCAGCTAAAATACCTTGTGATTGATGAAGCGGATGAGATGCTGAATATGGGGTTCATTGATCAAGTGGAAGCAATTATTGAAAAGCTACCACATCAACGGGTAAATTACCTTTTCTCTGCTACATTACCAGAGGATGTGAAATCCCTTTGCCATAAATATTTGAATGCACCAGTTAAGCTCGAAATTAAAGCAGCTGGGCTTACAACTGATAAGATTGAGCATGAGCTTATTGAAGTGAAGGAAGAAGAGAAACTTTCATTTCTAAACGATGTGTTAACAGTTGAAAATCCAGACAGCTGCATCATTTTCTGCCGAACACAAGAAAAGGTAAACGAGCTATTAGATCAACTTGATGAGCTTGCCTATTCTGTGGATAAATTGCACGGTGGAATGGTACAGGAGGACCGGTTTGAGGTGATGGATGATTTCAAGAAAGGCGAATTCCGCTATCTCGTAGCAACAGATGTAGCAGCGAGAGGGATTGATGTAGAAGGTATTACACACGTAATCAATTATGACTTACCGCTTGAAAAGGAAAGTTATGTGCATCGAACAGGCAGAACCGGCCGAGCAGGCAAAGCAGGAAAAGCAATTTCATTTCTAACACCTTATGAAGAGAAGTTTTTAATTGAGATTGAGGATTATATTGGCTTTAACATACCAAAGATAGAGCCGCCTTCAAAAGAAGATGTGATGAGCAAGGAAGCTGAATTTGAAAGAAAAACAAATAGCAAGCCTATGATGAAAGAAGACCGTAGCACACAGCTGAATCAAGATATTATGAAGCTTTACTTTAACGGTGGGAAGAGGAAGAAAATTAGGGCAGTAGACTTTGTGGGTACAATTGCAAAAATCGACGGTGTATCAGCAGAGGATATTGGCATCATTACCATCCTTGATAAGCTTTCGTATGTGGAGATATTAAACGGTAAAGGTCCGTTAGTTTTAAAAGTAATGAAAAATACCACGATAAAAGGAAAGCAGTTAAAAGTGCACGAGGCCAGAAGTTAGGGGATTTAGAAGCTTGCCGACAGTTGTTGGTGAGCTTTTGTATTTTCGTCAATTCTTATTTACATGTTTCTGATAAAGGGTAAGATAGTAATCGAGTTCACGACTATACTGAATTGTTTCTTCGTTTTGTAAGCCTTTTTCCATTCCGATTTGAATTAACTCTTTTCTTCTGCCTGAAATGTATTCCTCCAAATCCTCCATTGTCATCACAAGCTCATTGTCTTTCATGGTCTTCCCTCCATTCAATCTTTTTAAAAATCATACCTAATCTTGTATTTATTTGTAAATACTTTTGACAATATAAGACAAGATGAGCGCACATTCATAGGTGTTCGAAGCAGGTAAGCAAACTATTAAGAGAAAAACCCCTCATTATTCGAAAAAATGAACGAATAAGAGGGGAGTTTTTGTTAGACTGTTGGGTAAACAGCAGAGTATGTTTTATAGCCCCCATCTAAGTTAACGGCATTTCGGTTGTGCTGTAAGAGGATACGTGATGCTAGGTATCCGCGCAAACCGACTTGGCAGTATACATAAATGGATTTGTCTGCTGGAAATTCTTCAATACGATTACGAATTTCGTCTAATGGGATATTAATTGCATTTGGAATATGACCTGCTTCAAATTCTTTAGGGTCACGTACGTCTACAATTAATCCACTTCCGTCTTCAACAATTTGATGGAGCTCGTGCCATTGAATATTGCTTGTAGCACCATCAAGAAGATTAGAAGCTGCATATCCTGCCATATTTACAGGGTCTTTAGCTGAAGAATATGGTGGAGCGTATGCAAGCTCTAAGTCAGGTAAGTCAAACACAGTAAGATTCCCTTTAATTGCCACAGCAATGACATCAATTCGTTTATCTACACCATCCATGCCGACAGCTTGTGCACCAAGGATTTTCCCATCTTCAGGTGAGAAAATTAATTTTAACGAGATTGGAGAAGCACCAGGGTAGTAACCTGCATGAGAACCTGGATGAACATGAACGACTTGATAAGGTATACCTAGACGTTTTAATGTCTTTTCATTGTTACCGGTTGCTGCTGCTGTTAAATCAAATACTTTCACAATTGAAGTGCCGAGTGTTCCGTTGTAACGGACATCTTTGCCATTTATATAGTCTGCAACCAGCCTTCCTTGTCTGTTTGCTGGCCATGCAAGCGGGATTTGGACAGGCTGTCCGTTAATATAATCCGTTACTTCAATCGCATCACCAATTGCAAAAATGTTCGGATCAGATGTTTGCATCCGTTCATTTACTTGAATGCCACCGCGAGTACCAAGGTTTAAATCTGCTTGTTTTGCTAATTTATTTTCAGGTTGAACACCGATAGACAGCATAATCATATCTGTGTCAAGTTTCATGCCGCTGCTTAATTGAACTATTTTCCCTTTGTCTGCAAATTCTTGAACACCATCTTCGAAGATAAGGTTGATTCCTTTCTCTTTAACATGGTTATGCAGGATAGATGCCATTTCGAAATCAATTGGTCCCATAAGCTGATTAGCCATTTCAACGATCGTTACGTCAATTCCCTGCTCTGCCAAGTTTTCTGCCATTTCAACACCAATAAAGCCACCGCCAATCACAACAGCTCGTTTCGGTTTTTCCGAATCTACAAAGCTCTTAATACGGTCAGTATCAGGGATATTTCTTAGCGTAAATAAATGCTCTGCTTCTTCAATGCCCTTAATTGGGGGCTTAATAGGTGAAGCACCCGGTGATAAAATTAATGTATCGTAATTTTCTTCATATGATTGATTAGTATTTAAATCGTGAATAGTCACGGTTTTTTGGTTACGATTAATCGTTGTTACTTCACTTTTTACACGAATATCAAGATTAAATCGTTCTGTCATACGTTCGACAGTTTGGACAAGCAGCTTGCCGCGTTCTTCAATTACACCACCGATATAGTATGGAAGGCCACAGTTAGCGAATGAAATATATTCTCCTCTTTCGATTAGTACAATTTCAGCCTCTTCATCTAAACGGCGTAAACGGGTTGCAGCAGTTGCTCCGCCAGCAACTCCTCCGACAATAACGATTTTTCTAGACATAAATATTCACCTCTTAAAAGGATAAAGTTGGTACTATCCCAATATACCATAGGGGGTTTGTGGTTTCTATGTTTTTTCAGGAAAAATTGTGGAATATTTGTGAATAGGGGAAGATGGATCATTCGAAAAGCAACATTTATTTCGATACAATTAGAAGACGAAGCAAAGATATTAAAAATTAGAGGTGACAATAGATGGTTCAATGCATTGCATTAGATATGGACGGAACATTAGTAAATAGCAATTTAATTATTCATGAAGAAAATGCGAAAGCAATTGAATATGCACGAAACAGAGGAATAGAGGTCGTTGTTGCGACTGGAAGATCATATCCTGAAGCGAAAGATGTCCTGTACAACGCAGGAATTCATTGCCCGATCATTTGTGTGAATGGCTCTGAAATTAGAGATTCAGAAGGCCGTATTATTGAAAAGGTTGGGCTAGAACGTGATACATTCCAAAAAATTCGGACCAGACTTGAAGGAAGTGAATTATATTACGAAGTATATACCGATCAAGGAACATTCACGAATGACTACGAAAAAGCATTAGCCGTTATGATCGATGTATATTTAAGTGCTGGAGATACGAAGGATTATGAGCAACTGCTTCAAGGTGCAAAAGCAAGATTTGAACATGGACTTATTACACATGTGGAGCATTATGATGAATTATTACAGAAAGAGGATTTAACAATTTATAAAGTATTAGCGTTCTCTTTCGACCAGGAGAAACTGAAGCGGGCAAAAGAAGAAGTGATGTTCATTAACGGGCTAGCCGTTAGTGCTTCTGCAAAAGAAAACATTGAAATTACTAGTAAGCATGCTCAAAAAGGAATTGCCCTCGAAAAATTCACAGCAGCAAGAGGTCTGTCATTGAAAGAAACAATGGCAGTTGGTGACAATTATAATGATGTTTCCATGCTTGAAGCTGTTGGGCACTCGGTCGCGATGGGAAACGCGCCAGATGATATTAAAGAACTTTGTGATATGGTAACGACAAAGAATGATGAGCATGGCGTTGCACAAGCCATTCATCACGTATTGAAAAATCAAAAAGAGAAGCGAGGGATTTAATTTTCCACGCTTCTCTTGTAATGATAGATATAAATCTTCGTCCGCTGCCAATCGTGTAATTCGATTGTTTCAGTTGGAGTCCAGCCAGGAATGGTGAAGAAATGACTGATGATGATACACCCAGGTTTAAGCTGTTGCTGAAACTGAGCTTTCAGCTTTTCCATTCCGCGTCTATGAATGTAGCAGATAATGTAATCTGTATCGCTTAAATCTGCTTGATACATATTTTTGTAGGAAAAATGAATGTGCTTGCGGGCGAGAGCATTTCGTCCCTTGCAATAAAGATAAGGAATAAGTGCATTCTCAATTCCTATAACGGAAGCGGAAGGGAATATGCGTGCTATCGGGAAAACTAAATTGCCCCAGCCACTGCCAAGATCGTAGATAGTCTTGTGAGTCGTGTTTTGTCTTTTTAAGTAATTTATAATGGCCGAAACTGCTGTTGCAGAGCTTGGGGTTGGTGTAATCCCGTTACGCATCGCATCAATGACAATTGAAATTGTGATCATTAAACAAAAAATAAGCACTGCTAATTGAAAAAACATAAGATTGCTCCCTGCAAGAAAAATCCCATGTCAGAGAGAAGATGACATGGGTTTTTTAGAGATGTCCAGCTACGGCGGCTAGGGGCTCGAGGTCATAAGTCAGCCTGTTGCGGGGACGTAAAGCGGTCCTCTCCACATTCTGCCTTATGCTTGTCGCCCCTGGGCAAGCCGCCTCCGCTTTCGACGCACAGGACGTGCTAGTGCAGGCGTTGTCACAGGACGTGACGCTCTTAGCCAGCGTTCCTTTGATCCAGCTGCGGCGGGCAGAAACTTGTGTTGCTTCACCTTCCCGCTCCGAGGCAAAGAGCGCCTCTATGCGTGAAGGCTCCAGCAAACAAGGTTTCTAAGCGGCCCGCCTCCGCTTTTCTATTAATATTCTTTGGCTAGTTGTAGTAGGTCATCTGAGATTTGGTGGAGGTTTTTGATTGCTGTTGTCATTTCTTGAATTGAAGCTGCTTGTGATTGAATTGTATCAGAGTTTGAATAGATTTGCTTTAAAATCATATCGATTGAGGCTTTCATTTCTTTTAAGGAATCTTCAATTTTGCCTACTGCTTCGTTACTGTTTGATGAAAGCTTTCGAACTTCATTTGCAACTACTGCGAAGCCTTTTCCTGCTTCTCCAGCTCGAGCAGCTTCGATTTCTGCATTTAAGCCGAGGAGATGTGTCTGGCTGGAAATATTTTTGATAATGTTTGTTATGTTTGTTGTTTCATCGGCTTTTTCTTCTGTTTCTTTTGCTGAATCAATGATGGATTCTTGGGCTTCAGAAGAGCTGTGAGCCATTTTTGATAATTCAGAAACACTTGCAGAGATTTCTTGTAGAGATGCCCCAAGGGTTTCTGCCATCTCAGCGATTTTTTCTTGCTTGTCTAATCCCCGTGCAGTGCCAAAAGCACCAATAACATTTTTGTTTTCATCAAAAAGAGGAACTGTTACTGCACGGAAAGGTGATTCAAATAATTCTTTGGATACATATTTATGTAGGGTACGCTTTGCTTTAATGGCATCATACAGACCGTCGCCTTCAATTAGTTTCTGCCCTTTTGAAGCAGTGTCTATTGTTTTGCCAGGTCGATAGTATACGATTTTTTCAGTGTCAGCAATGGCGATCATACAGTCGTCATTTTTGAATAGTTCTTCAAATATAGGTGCGATTTCTAACATTCTTTGAAGCTGATTGGACACTAATATCCCTCGCTTTCAAATTTTAAATTTATTTACTATTTTATTCTTTTTAGTAAAAAATAGCTATAAGCAATAGTGAAATTTAGAAGGGTTTAATGTTATCAACAGAAAAACAGGGTTAAAAATACTACAAAATCAAGTTTTTTAACAGGTTATCAACATTATCCACAGGAATAGGAGTGTTTATCCACAAAGCTACCTGTTAACAATGAAGGTTGATGTTATCATGTTTTAAACAGTTATCCACGTAATCCACAGGTTGTGCACAAGTTTTACCCACAATAGGAAAAAATATGTTTGACGAAAATGTGAAAACAATTGCTTATTTTGTCGAATGGCAGTATAGTAAAGGTGAACCAAGAAAGTGAAAACTTTCACAAAGTTCAAAGGTCAAATAATAAGGAGAGGTCGACAATGACTATCAAAATAAAACGACAAGGCAGACCGATTCTCATTCAAAGGTATCCACGATCGAAATAAATCTTTTCATTTACTACATCTTGTGAAGTGTTGAACAAACTAATGAGGAGATGAGAACCATGAAATGGTTACAAGGTGAAAAGATGGCGGTTGTTTGGACGATTTTACGGGTTTGGTTAGGTATTCAATGGGTTGAAGCAGGCTGGCATAAAGTTGTAGGTGGATTTGATGCAGGTGGCTTCTTGAAAGGTGCAATTGGTAAAGCAGCAGGCGACCATCCAGCAGTACAAGGCTGGTATGCAGCGTTCCTGGAAAATGTAGCTCTTCCTAATGTTCAGTTATTCAACATTCTTATTCCTTGGGGAGAATTACTTGCTGGTGTTGGACTTATTCTTGGAGTAGCAACGATTCCTGCACTTATTGGAGTAGCTTTGATGAACTTGAACTTTATGCTTGCAGGTACAACAAGCACAAACCCTGTTTTATATACAGTAGCAATTATCCTTATGGCAGCTGGACCAGCAGCATACTATTACGGTTTTGATAGATTCTTAATCCCATTTACAAAAGACCATATTGGCAAACATAAACCACACGATAAAGGACACCATGCACACGCACATTAAGGGAAGTAAAAAAGGGATGCCCACAACTTGTGAGCATCCCTTTTATTTTTTGAAGTGTAGATTATCGATTTAAATAGCCGCCGGCACGGTCAGCTGATTTAAATTCCTTGGAATAGAGAACTTCTTGTGTTTTCGATAATGAGCGCTTTCGTTCACGATCGCTTCTACTTTTGCTTTTCATCGTTATCCCTCACTTTGCTAAGGTTTTGTAACATTCTTTCCTTAGTTGGCGGGGAATATACTGATGATCATTAAGCTTCCATTGCTTCAGTGAATGGTTCAACTGGCATTTCGCGTCGTGTATGAAGGGTATATAAGTCCTTGTGAATACAAAGAAGATGATATTTGAATTCACCTTGGTTAATTTGTTCAAATACATTTGGGTAAAGCTCATCGGCAATTGACACATAAGGCAGTTTTTTTGCAGCATGAAAAGACCGGTCATTTGTTGTACGGATTTTCATGAAAATGGTTTCAATTTCGTTTTCGAAGAATAATTCATTGAAGAACGTGTCTTTTGCAGGTTTATTATAGCCTTTTCCATGAAAAGGTTTTCCGATCCATGTGCCTAGAAAGCCTGCATTGTCTTCAATATCAAACAAGTTAATTGTTCCGATTGGGTTCCCCCATTCGTCAAGAATCGTTCTAGAGATTAATTCACCTTGGTCTTCGGCTTCGATCATTTGCTTTGTCAAAAATAGAAATTCTTCATAAGAAGAAGCTTTATGACGTACAAAAGGGAAGACTTCAGGGTGCACCATCAATTCAAAAAGTTGCTCACATTCTACTAAGTCACGTTTTTTAAGCATGCCATTTTCCCTCCATGTTCATTGAGGGCGCAGTCCACACGGGTAGTGCCACCCTCGAATTTTTCATATCAAATTACGGTATAAAAAATTCGGGGTGGGAATCGAACCCACTAGGACCAGCTGACATAACTGGTGGCGCACCATTTGCCTTCCCTTACTTCTATAGCAGTATATAATTTTCAAAAATAAATAGCAGAGCAAAATAAATTTACATGAATTTCAGCCATTTGTAAATCACTTTTTTATAAAATTATTCTAGAAATTTTTTACTGTTGATAAAGGTCTACAAGAGCTGGATAAAGTGTCTCAAATTCAAACTTATAACCATGGCGCAAAGCCTTGTCAGGAAGCACCTTTTGTCCTTCTAATACAAGCTCACTCATTTCGCCGAGTACAGTTTTTAGAGCGAAGGAAGGAGCAGGTAGCCAATGTGGTCTGTGGAGAACTTCTGCCAATATTTTGCCAAACTCATTCATGGGGTGAGGGTTCGGTGCTGTGACGTTAAGTGGACCATTAAGTTCCGGCTGATGAAGGGCAAAGTCAATCATACGGACAACATCATTAATATGAACCCATGACATCCATTGTTGTCCGGTACCAAGCTTGCCGCCTGCGAATAATTGATAAGGTAAGGCAATTCGGGGCAGGGCACCTTCATCCTTATCTAAGATAATTCCAAAGCGGGCGTAGACGACCCGAACACCAAATTCCTGTGCTTTCGCTGCTTCTTCTTCCCATAGTCTTGTCGTCTCAGCGAGAAAGCCAGATCCGGCTGGGTCGCCTTCTGTAAATGTTTGATCAAGGGAGTTACCGTAATATCCTACAGCTGAAGCGTTTATTAATACGCTTGGCTTCATTGCTTTCACAATTTCTAATACAGCGCGAGTAGCCTGGATTCTGCTTTCTTTAATTTCTTTCTTAGTTTGTTCAGTCCAGCGATTGTTGATTGATTTTCCAGCAAGGTTAATGACTGCATCTAATGTAGGAATTGTAGCAGTTGGATTGGCGTCTTTACTTAACCAGCCAACATATTTTATGCATTCGGTGTTCTTGTGTGATTGTGGGTTTCGGGTAAGAATATATAGTGTATGGCCTTGTTTCTCTAAGTGTGATGTTAAGTAGCTTCCAACAAAACCTGTTCCGCCTGTAATAGCAATATGCATCGCGCACTCACTCCAACTTTTTTTAAGTTAACTATACAATGAAAAATACAAAGGGAAAAATTTGAATGTAGTATTTTAATACCCGAAAGTTAATCACTTTAACCAGTTGGATGTGTTACTTATAATGTATGCAAAGGTGGGGGGAATTAGTTAATGAAAATTACAAAGATTACTGCTCAAAAAAAGAATGAAAATCGGCTTAATCTATTTATTGATGATGGGTCTGGTGAAAGGTATGGATTCAGTCTTGATATGGACGTCTTTGCAAAGTATCAATTGAAAAAAGGAATGGAAATTGACGAAGTTGTCATACAAGAGCTACTTCATGAAGACCAAATAAAAAAAGCCTTCAGCCTTGCCCTAAATTACTTGTCTTATCGCATGCGCTCCACAAAGGAAATCAAAGAATACTTAGCAGGGAAAGAAATTGATGAAGGTGTCATAGAATCAGTTATTGAACGTCTTAATACTTATAAATATATCAATGATCTAGAGTTTGCAAAGGCGTTCGTGCGCACAAAGAAGCGGGCGACTGTTAAAGGCCCAATGCTTCTTCAACGTGAGCTACAAGAAAAAGGGATAACAGGAAGAAATGCAGACGCTGGTTTGGCAGAATATTCGTTTGGAGAGCAGGTTGATGTTGCTACACAATTTGCAAAGAAGAAGCAAAAACAATATAAGAAAGAGTCTGCAGTTCAAGCAGAACAAAAAATAAAGCAAGCACTTATGCAAAAAGGCTTCTCATTTGATGTCATTAATGAAGCCGTCTCTGAGCTTCAGTTAAATGGGGAAAGTGCTGAATGGGAGGCTTTGAGGCATCAAGCTGAGAAAGCAGAACGTAAATATCGCAAATATGAGGGCAGAGAGTTTGATCTTAAGGTAAAACAGTACCTTTACCGTCGAGGTTTTTCGATGGAACAAATTAATAAATGGCTGAATCATCGTTTCGAATAAAAGTATCAATTGTCCTCCCCGGGTACAGAAATCAAAACATGAAGGCTTTATACCAAATAACATAAGATTGTTAATTTTAGCACTTCTTTATAGCCATTGAAGGGTTTGTTTTTTTCTTGTATGCTTTTAAGGGTTTAAAATCTTGCTGTTAAAGGGAAATATTTCTTCTGTGAAATCGCTTTAGTACCAAATTTTATTAAAGAGAGTGATTGATATGAGCTTCTTAGAGTTATTGACGAGCTCCATGCCGATTCTTGCTGTATTTGTTTTTTTGGTTATTTTACGTCTTCCGGCAACTAAAGCCATGCCGTTAAGCTTAATTGTTAGTGCGGTACTCGCTTTTCTTGTCTGGAAAGTGCCTTTTATTCAAATTGCAGCAGCTTCACTTGAAGGTGTTGTTGTAGCAGGAACAATCTTATGGATTGTTTTTGGTGCAATTCTTTTATTGAATACCTTGAAGATGAGCGGAGCAATGGATTCGATCCGTAACGGCTTCTTAGGGATTACGCCCGACCGGAGGGTGCAGTTAATTATTATTGCTTGGCTATTTGGTTCGTTTATTGAAGGTGCAGCAGGGTTTGGAACACCAGCTGCGATTGGGGCGCCATTACTTGTTGCACTTGGTTTTCCTCCATTGGCAGCGGTTGTGCTAACGTTGATTGCAGACAGTAGCCCTGTTTCTTTCGGAGCGGTTGGAACACCAATTATTGTTGGAGTTGATCAAGGCCTACGTCAGGGAGCATCAATTGCTCCACAAGTAGAAAGTGTGTTAGGAAAAGACGGTATGCCAGATTATTTGCAAGCGGTAGCGGTTCAGGCTATGCAGATAGATCTGATCATCGGAACATTTATCCCCTTAATCTTGGTAACGATGTTAACTCGTTTCTTTGGTGAAAATCGTTCATGGACAGAAGGGTTGAAAGTTTGGAAATTCGCTATTTTTGCAGGGCTTAGCTTTACTTTACCAGCAATGCTTGTAGCAGGTTTTCTAGGTCCAGAGTTTCCTTCAATTATCGGAGGACTTGTTGGTTTGTCAGTGGTTGTGCCTGCAGCGAAACGCGGCTTTCTTCTTCCGAAAGAAACGTGGGATTTCAAGCAGGTTCAAGATGAGGTTTCTATTAAGAAGGAAGATGTTGCTGGAAAACAGCTTTCACTTAAGCGTGCTTGGGTTCCGTACATTTTAGTAGCCATTTTCTTAGTATTAACTCGTTTGAATGTTCTACCGTTAAAAGCAATGCTTCGTGATGTGAAGATAACGTGGACTGAAATACTTGGGACCAACATTTCAACAGCATTTGAACCGTTGTATTTACCGGGGACGGTGTTTGTTGTGGTCGTTATTATGACTATCTTTATTCATAAAATGAATGCCGCAGAAGTGAAAGAAGCATTTGGCACCTCTTTAAAAACACTAGTAGGGAGTGCGATTGCATTAGGTACAGCAGTTCCAATGGTTCGTATCTTTATTAATTCAGGTATAAATAGTGCAGATTTGTTAAGTATGCCAATGGAGCTCGCAATTCTAGTATCTGAGCTTGTTGGGGATAAGTGGTCATTTGTAGCGCCATTTATCGGTTCACTTGGTTCTTTCATTTCTGGAAGTGCGACATTTAGTAATATGATGTTCTCACTGTTCCAATTTAGTGTAGCAGATCAGATTCAAGCTTCACCAGAAGTTATTCTTGCTCTTCAAGTCCTTGGGGCAAACGCAGGAAATATGGTATGTGTACTTAACGTTGTAGCAGCAGCCTCTGTTGTTGGCCTGCTAGGGAAAGAAGGAAATATTATTCGCTTTACAATAGGGCCGATGATTTACTACGCATTATCTGCAGGAATTATTGGTTCCATCATTTTAGCGTTTATGTAGTAGATGCATATTAAGCCGTATCAGTTGATTGTTTAGCTGAGCGGCTTTTTGTTGTTTATATGGCATTTCTTTTCTATACTGAAATGAGAAGATTTCAAGCTAGGGGGTTAAGGTGATGGAAAGACGATTTAGTGAAATGTCCAAACACGAATTAAACCAAGAAATAGGCAGGTTACATGAAAAAGCCCGTAAAGCTGAACAACTCGGTATTGTGAATGAGTTTGCTGTGTATGAGCGAAAAATTGCCATGGCGAAAGCATATTTACTTAATCCTGATGATTTCAAGCCAGGTGAAGTGTATGAAATTGAGCAGGACCCTGGTTCAAAGTTCAAAATTAATTATATGAATGGCATCTTTGCCTGGGGCTATCGAGTTGGTGACAAAGAACAAGAAGAAGCAATTCCAATTTCTTTATTAAAGAAACCAGAGAAAGAGTAATCATTTCTCTGGTTCTTCGTATGTCAGCCACGGTAGGCTAGTGGGCTAAGAGCGTTTACGTGTTTGTACTTCAAGAATAAGGTTGTGCTGCCCTTTTTGCGTTTCACCATTCACTTGTTGAAAGGCATGCTTTGGGTTGGCACGTGGTGATTGGAAAGGGTTGGCATATATGTTTTCGAAATATTTTTTGCGGTTTTGGCTGTAATTTTCGTTCACAATAAGCCCTCCTTAAGGTTGGTGTTAACCTTGCTCACCGAATTCTTGGTTCGAACGGCGCATTCTTTGTTGAGGATTTGTGTTTATTGTACCGTTTGCACGTTTTGAAGCATATTCCGCTTTCGCCCGTGGTTCGCCATTTAACGAAATTCGTGGAGGAAAGCCTTGCTCTTTGTTTCGCATCTGTTTCGCCCCTTTCATAACGTGTCCAAACTGCTTGTCAACTTGAACACTTACTTATAATATGAAGGTGCATCAGTGAAACTATACGTTGTATATCGCGTGAGTTATTACCAAGGAGTGAATTGCAAGATGGAAGAGATTTATGAGCAATTAACAGAAGAATTGTTACATGTGAACAGATCATTATCATATGAAAAAGCCCGAACATGGGTAGAAATTCTCTGGGAAGACTTTGAAAGCACTCGTGCAAAGGGTGGTTGGAAATATAAAGGACAAGAAATGACTGAACGAATTGTTCGTCAATGGATTGTAAACTATGGACCACGGTTACATGAATTTGTCGCAACAAATCCGAAATATAAGCATTTACTAGACGATAATGGTCTAATCCATTGAAAAAAATCAGCTTCCACATAAACGGAAGCTGATTTTTTGTGTGGAGGCTCCAGCAATCAGCCGCCAAACAGCCCACCTCCGCTTTTCTTATGCATCGGGGGCTATTTGGAGTTTTTTCATTAGTTTTTCTTCGCTGAAGATCCAGCCGGTGTAGGAGCTGACGATGTTAAGGTCTTGGTCGAGCTGGACGACTGCGACGAATGGGTAATAGCCTTTGCTTCGGTAGCGTAAGTCAATGAAACGAACCTCATAATGGTCATTGTATTCGTCTACTTCCCAGCGGTAGACAGGTGAAAATGAAAGGAATGCGGATAGATTATCGTCTTTTTTCGCTTCGTGAATTAGTGGGATATTTGGAACTGGAACTTTGTCGTAAATATCAAGGACTCGGATATCGTCTTTAACTGCTTTTGCTACATAAAATGCATCTGGACTTTCGATTGCTAAATGCCAATAATTAAACCTTACTGTAGGCGAGGTGATCACTCTTGTTGCATCAGGTATTCTTTGCTTGACTGCTTTTACCACACGATGCTTTGCATACCAGCGAAGAAGGTAATAGCCAAACAATATGAGATAAATCACAATAAATGTATAGCCTGGGTGTCCGCCAAACCGCCAAATAATAAAACCTGCAATGTGAATAAAGAAAATGAACGGATCAAACGTATTGATAATCCCAAGAGCTACCCACCTGTGCGAAAAAGGTCGAATAGCCTGAGTTCCATAAGCGTTGAAAATGTCGACGAAAACATGCAGGAATACAGCAAGGAATGTCCAAATCCATAGGTGCAAAAGGTTTACATCTGGTGAGACTGCATAAATAGCTCCAGTGATTAATAACGGCCACAGCAGAACTGCAGGAATTGAATGTGTAACGCCTCTATGGTTGCGAATATACTTCGCGTTATTTTTTAATTTTAATACGGTATCGAAATCTGGTGCCTGTTGACCAATCATTGTCCCGAGCATAATGCTATTTAATGTTTCGGGATGTGAGGCTGCGATAGGGTCTAATGTCGCTAATCCTCCTAAGGCAGCTCCGATAACAAGATGAGTTCCTGTATCCATTCATTCAAGCCTCCTTAAATGGACTTGAAGTCGTTTAGTTTTATTTTACCATATGACTACGAGCTTAATTAAATATTTTGCAAAGCCATTTCATTATCCTTATTAATTAGGAGGAAACAGTATGAGCAAATCCTTAATGGTTTTTATTGAATATGATGTCAGAAAAGAAGCGGTTTTTCAATATAAAAGGGTTATGCAAGAGATTTTCGAAAAAGCTAACGAGCTTGATGCAAGAAAAATCGATTGGTATTCGGATGAAAGTGAACAAAATCGTTATCACGAAGTATACGAAGTGCCTACACATTCCCACTACTATGCTTTTAGACGTTTTCGGACAATGAAAAACCACCCAGTATTTGGTGAATTGTTTTCTTGCTTGAATAATGAAAAAGAAGGGGTTGATTGTTGGGCAGTTCAAAGCCGTGTTCGATCATCGGTTATGTTATGATGAATAGGTAATCGATAACTGCAACATGGAGGAAGCAAAGTGACCGAGAAGACAACAGAACAGTGGATTCGTGACTTTCACATTAAGCAATTTCAAAATGATTTAATTGATTGGTTTCAAGCAGAGCAACGTGATTTGCCATGGCGTCATAACCAAACTCCCTATAAAGTTTGGATTTCAGAAGTCATGCTTCAGCAAACACGTGTTGATACAGTGATTCCGTATTTTAAAAACTTTCTCGAGCTTTTTCCAACAATCGAAGCGCTGGCAGAAGCTGAAGAGGAAAAAGTTCTAAAAGCATGGGAAGGGCTTGGCTATTACTCCCGTGCCCGTAATCTTCATACAGCTGTGAAAGAGGTAAATGAAAAATATAATGGCGATGTTCCGAATGATCCGAAAGCGTTCGGTGAGCTAAAAGGTGTTGGTCCGTATACAAAAGGTGCTGTCTTAAGCATTGCATATGGAAATCCTCAACCGGCAGTAGATGGAAATGTGATGCGTGTACTTTCCAGGGTGTTTTCAGTGTGGGAGGATATTGCGAAGCCAAAAACGCGAAAGCAATTTGAAGAACTTGTGCGTAAAATTATTGCCTCAGAGAATGCATCTGATTTTAATCAAGGTTTAATGGAGCTTGGTGCTTTAATTTGTACTCCGAAATCCCCCTCATGTTTATTATGCCCAGTCCAATCCCATTGCCGAGCTTTTCATGAAGGGGTAGAAGACCAGCTTCCTGTTAAGAGTCGAAAGAAGCCCCCAAAACCGTTGGTTATGACCGCTGTCATTTTACGAAATGAAGAAGGGAAGGTTTTGGTTCGTCGACGTCCATCTAAAGGTTTACTTGCAAACCTTTGGGAATTTCCTAATCATGAAATGAAGTCCGGTAAATTGACACAAGAAAAACAATTAAAGGATTATATAAAAGATGAATATGGAATTGATGTTGAATTACAACAACATGTTCTTAACATTAAGCATGTCTTTTCACATATAGTCTGGAATATAGCTGTGTATGAAGCCGAGACAACAGAGGTAGTAGAGGAAGCGGATGGCTTAATGTTTGTACAACCTGAAGAACTAAGGGACTATCCATTCCCTGTATCACATCAAAAAATAATTGATTATATTTTAAAATGACTAAAAAACCGGACAGTATTTGTCCGGCTTTTTTAGTCATAGGTGACACGTGTTCCGTTTGTCCATGTTGCTTCATGTCGCTTTAATCCACCACGGGCTTCGATTTCTTCAATAATTTCTCGATGAATTGTAGAACCCTCCATATTTAAGTAAGGCATAATTTGCTGCAGTGCATGGTGGAAATATTCCAGTTCGCTATCCTTCCAGTCTTTCTTTGATATCATTGATAATTCGGTCATATCTCTGCCGACATACATTTTCTCAACCCTCCTAATTACCGTCATTATTTGTATTTTGTTCGAAAGCAGATGCTCCTATCCAAATGGTAAAATTATGTATTTTGATATTGTTGGATAAGAACGTGAATGCGGGGTTACATTATAGA
The DNA here is from genome assembly GCA_020524525.2 of Bacillus tianshenii. Taxonomy (NCBI): domain Bacteria; kingdom Bacillati; phylum Bacillota; class Bacilli; order Caryophanales; family Bacillaceae; genus Sutcliffiella; species Sutcliffiella tianshenii. The sequence continues at coordinate 3,790,849 of CP129018.1, forward strand.
CGCGGAGGTGATAATCATGGCTCAAAACAATCAACAACAGCCAAACCAAACGACTTCTGGTACAAACGTGCAGCATGTTAAACAACAAAACGCTCAATCTGCACAAGCTCAACAACAAGCTGCTCAACAACAGCAACAGCAGCAATATGGTATGAGCACTCAAACTGACGTACAACACGTTAAACAACAAAACGCTCAATCTGAGCAACGTAAGCGACAAGCTTCTACACAAGCTCAGAACCAACAACAATAACACATAAAAACGCGCCTTTTCTAATTATAGAAAGGCGCGTTTTTCAATTTATTCTATGCTGCAAGGGAATTTTGTTGTTTTTCAATCCAAGGCTTCAATTTCATATAGAGAGGCATAAATAATGCCATAATTGCAATTCCTTTAATGACGTTAAATGGCATAATCCCTGCTGTAACAGCTGCAAATTTAACTTCTGCACTCATCGCTTCATATCCTAAGAACCAAGTGTAAGCAGGTAACAGTAGGTAGTAATTTAATACGCCCATTAAAACCGTCATGCTTGCTGTTCCGACTAAACATCCACCGATAAGTGAGCGTTTCGTCTTCAGTTGGTGATAGATGAAGCTGACTGGAACAATGAACAGAACGCCTGAAATAAAGTTGGCTACTTCACCGACAGGAACACCACTTCCATATGCCATGTAGTAAAGTAAATTCTTTAAGCCTTCAACAATAATGCCTGCAAGTGGGCTGAAAATAATTGCTGCAATTAGTGCAGGAATCTCGCTAAAGTCGAGCTTCAAATATGGTGGAAGCCCTGGAATCGGAAAGTTGAGAAGCATCAAAACAAACGAAAGGCTTCCCAGTAATGAAAGTGATACAAGCTTACGTGTAGACATACGGTTAGTACTCATTCTACATACCCCTTTTTTCTCCAGATATTTATCGGTTCCATCCGGTAGAATGAGCAGGCGCTCAACATGTGTACAAATAAAAAACCTTAGCCTATAAGGGACTAAGGGATTATGAATGTACGACAAACTAAAGGGTCTAAAGAACCCTACTGTGAACGCCGCCATCTTCTCCCATCCAGACTATACTGTCGGTCCCGGATTCTCACCAGGTCCACCGCCTGCAAGCTATGCAGTCGGGTCACGGACTTTGAAACAATTGTTTCATCACCGCCGGTCGGGATTTTCACCCTGCCCCGAAGATGGATCGATATGTGATTATGCTTTAATTATACATGACTTATGTAGGAAAACAAGGATTTCGCTTAAAAAATGGAAATTGAGAGAGGTCAGTATTAAAAAAATAGACGAATCTACTGAGATTATGCAGTTTTGTTTTAAAAAGTACATGGAACCGTTATAATAATAAGAAAATGGAATTGGCACGCCTTTGTAGGTATAGGAAGGGAGATATTGATGAATGTCCCTAATTCGGGAAAGACAATCGAGATTCAAAGCTATAAGCATAGCGGTTCACTTCACCGCGTCTGGAAGGAAACAACCATACTAAAAGGTACTTCACAAATTGCAATAGGAGGGAACGATAAGACAGAAGTAAAGGAATCGGACGGAAGAAGTTGGATTACGCGTGAGCCGGCGATTTGCTATTTTCACGCGGAATGTTGGTTTAATGTAATTGGCATGCTGAGGCAGGATGGTATTTATTATTACTGCAATTTAAGCTCACCTTTTACATGGGATGAAGGTATGTTAAAGTATATTGATTATGATTTGGATGTGAAGGTTTTTCCGGATATGACATACATCATCTTAGATGAAGATGAATATGCTCTTCATAAAGAAGAAATGGATTATCCAGAAGCAATTGATGAGATCCTTCAACGAAACATGCAAACATTGATTCACTGGATTCATCAACGGAAAGGGCCTTTTGCGCCCGGGTTTGTTGATGACTGGTATGAATATTTTTTAACATTTCGAAGTTAAGATAAAGCCTGTAGCCTACAGGTTTTATTTTCTTTTAGAGAGAAGAAAGGCAGGTGATGACTTCTGAGCAGTACAAAGCGATATATGCAGTTTGTGCGGCCTTATCGCAAACAAATTATTGTAACTGTGTTTATTGGTTTAATTAAGTTTGGGATCCCGCTTTTAATGCCGTTAATTTTGAAATATGTAGTGGATGATATTATTAACGGTTCAGGGCTGACGTTTGATGAAAAAATGAACAAGCTATATGTCATTATGGGCGGCGCGTTTGTCGTCTTTTTAATTGTACGTCCTCCTGTTGAATACTTTCGACAATACTATGCTCAGTGGACAGGAAATAAAATTCTCTATGATATAAGAGAACAACTCTTCGACCATATTCAAAAGCTGAGTTTGAAATATTATGCCAACACGAAGGTCGGAGAAATTATTTCGCGAGTGATTCATGATGTCGAACAGACGAAATCCTTCGTTATTACTGGTTTGATGAATATTTGGCTTGATACTGCGACAATTTTTATTGCCATTGCCATTATGATGACACTTGATGTGAAATTAACGATTGCATCGATTATTTTGTTTCCTCTTTACGGATTTTCAGTTAAGTATTTTTATGGGAAGCTTCGGGCACTCACTCGTAGACGATCTCAATCATTAGCACAAGTGCAAGGTCACTTGCATGAACGTGTGCAAGGTGTGCCGGTTACGAGAAGCTTTGCGTTGGAGGAATATGAGCAAAGGCAATTTACAAAGCAAAACCGCAACTTCCTTGATAGAGCGCTGGAGCATACGAGCTGGAATGCGAAAACATTCGCAGTCGTCAATACAATTACGGATATTGCCCCATTAATCGTTATTGCATTTGCGGCGTATGAGGTGTTGCAGGGGGTCACTGTCTGTCGGGTCAATGCTAGCTTTTGTGACGTATATGGATCGTCTCTATAATCCATTACGTCGTCTTGTGAATTCATCGACAACATTAACCCAGGCGATCGCTTCGATGGATCGTGTGTTTGAATTTATGGATGAAAAATACGACATTGTCGACAAAGCAGATGCAAAAGAATTAAAGGATGTACAAGGACATTTTAACTTCAACCATGTGTCTTTCAAATATAACGACAATGAATCTCCTGTGCTGCATGACCTGAACTTGCAGGTTGAACAAGGAGAAACAATTGCTTTCGTCGGGATGAGTGGCGGAGGAAAGTCAACGCTTATTAGTCTGATTCCTCGCTTTTATGATGTAACAGACGGAAGGATTTTGCTGGATGGGACAGATATTCGTGATTACAAAGCACGTTCCCTTCGAGATAAGATAGGCATGGTATTGCAGGACAATATTTTATTTAGTGAATCTGTAAAAATGAATATCTTAATGGGAAATCCGGAAGCGACAGATGAAGAGGTTGTGCAAGCAGCGAAAGCGGCAAATGCACATGACTTCATCATGAATCTTCCCGAAGGCTACGATACAAAGGTTGGTGAGCGGGGGGTTAAGCTTTCAGGTGGTCAGAAACAGCGTGTTGCAATTGCACGTGTCTTTTTGAAGAATCCTCCTGTTCTTATTTTGGATGAAGCGACTTCTGCTCTTGACTTAGAAAGTGAACACCTGATTCAAGAAGCGCTTGAACACCTTGCGAAAGAACGAACGACATTTGTTGTGGCGCATCGTCTGGCTACAATTACCCACGCAGATCGCATTGTTCTTATGCAGGATGGTCAAATAAAAGAAGTTGGAACACATGAAGAGCTAATGCTGAAACGTGGCGGCTATTACGATTTATTCCGTGTACAACAGTTAGAAGATCCAGTAGGAAAATAAATGCAGAACACCCGAGTATTTAGGGTGTTTTTTTATTATTTTATAAAAGTAAAATAATTGAAAAATATGTACAATTAATATTTTGTTTACTACTTTTAAGTGCTAAAGAGCTATCTGGAACATTCGTTTTTTCGTGTTAATCGAGAGAAAATTATGTTGAAAAAGAATTTTCTTAAAATTTTATATTGTAAAACATTTTTGTTAATGGCATAATAAAAAAAGATTACAAAAAACGACATAAATTATCCATTGACAACTGGTTGGTTGATAGGTTGAGAGGATGAGAGTTTGTGAGTGAAAGTCCAGTTTTAGATGTAAAAGGGTTACGTACTACATTTTTTACAGATGATGGAGAAGTCCCAGCCGTTGATGAGGTCGATTTTCACATCAACAAAGGTGAAATACTTGGAATTGTAGGAGAATCTGGGTGTGGGAAGAGTGTAACTTCCTTATCCGTAATGGGCCTTGTACCTAGCCCGCCTGGGAAGATTGTAGGCGGAGAGATTTTATTTAAAGGCGAGGATTTAACGAAGGCGACGGAAAAAAGAATGCGTCAAATTCGTGGTAATGATATAGCGATGATTTTCCAAGAGCCGATGACGTCATTGAATCCGGTGTTCACCATTGGGGATCAATTAGTTGAGGCAATTCGTTTACATAATAAGTGGAACAAGAAGAAGGCACGTGAACGAGCAATTGAAATGCTAAAGTTAGTAGGCCTGCCACGTGTAGAAGCCCTAATTGATGAATATCCGCATCAGCTTTCAGGGGGGGATGCGCCAGCGTGTCATGATTGCCATGGCGATGGTTTGTGACCCGAAAGTGTTGATTGCAGATGAGCCGACAACTGCCTTGGATGTAACCATTCAAGCACAAATCCTAGATTTAATGAAACGTTTAAATAATGATTTGAACACAGCGATTATGATGATTACCCATGACCTTGGAGTTGTAGCAGAGGTATGTCAACGTATCGTCGTGATGTATTCAGGTAAAGTTGTGGAAGAGGCTGACGTGAATACAATCTTTAAGGATCCGAAGCATCCATATACGGTTGGGTTGATAAAATCTGTGCCAGATATGAGAGCGAAAACGGAGCGTCTCTATTCCATTCCCGGAAATGTCCCGAAGCCGGGATCCATTAAGAAAGGTTGCCGCTTTGCTGCACGTTGTCAGCATGCGTTTGACCGTTGTTATGAGGAAACGCCTGACCTATATACAGTCAGTGATGGACATCGAGTTCGTTGTTTCCTGCATGAGGAACAGCAGGAAGGTGTGAGTTCATGAGTGAAGTATTATTGAAAGTTGATAATCTTAAGAAGCATTTTCCGATTACAGGTGGCGTCCTTCAACGTCAAATAGGACAAGTTAAAGCTGTTGACGGGCTTTCTTTCACCGTTAATAAGGGAGAAACACTTGGGATAGTTGGAGAGTCAGGCTGTGGAAAGTCAACAACAGGACGCTTGTTGCTTCGGTTGCTTGAGCCAACTGAAGGTTCTATTTCCTTTGATAATCAAGAAATAACAGACCTTTCGTCTTCCGAAATGCGCAAGATGAGACGTGAAATGCAAATGGTCTTCCAAGATCCGTTTGCATCGCTTAATCCGCGTCACACAGTTGAACGCATTTTAGAAGAACCGCTTATCGTTCACGGCATGGGAAATGCGAAGGAACGAAAGAAAAAGGTACGTGAGTTATTAGAAGTAGTTGGATTGAGCAGTTATCATGCAAAGCGTTACCCGCACCAATTTAGTGGTGGTCAGCGTCAACGTGTTGGAATTGCTCGCGCATTAATGACACGTCCAAAATTAATTATCGCAGATGAGCCTGTGTCAGCACTTGATGTGTCGATCCAGTCACAGGTGTTGAATTTGCTAGAGGATTTACAGAAGGAATTTAACCTTACATATATTTTCATCGCCCATGATTTAGGGGTAGTGAGACATATTAGTGACAGGGTGGCTGTTATGTACCTTGGTAGAATGGTAGAGTTGGCCGACAGTGAAGATTTGTACAGTAAGCCGATGCATCCATATACACAAGCATTATTATCAGCTGTACCAATTCCTGACCCTGAGTATCAACAAGAAAGAGAGTATTTAACTGGCGATATTCCGAGTCCAGCGAATCCGCCGCAAGGGTGTGCATTCCATACCCGTTGCAGCCAATGCATGGATATTTGTAAAACAGAACGACCGGAATTTCGAGAACTTGAAGATGGGCACTATGTTGCTTGTCACCTTTATAACGATGAAGGCGGCAAATAACATAAGCATAAATACCTAATATTTAGGAGGGGAAGTATGAAGAAAAGGGGTTTATTGATTTCGTTTGTCATGATGCTACTTCTTTCAGTAGCACTTGTCGGCTGTTCCTCGAAAGAATCTGGAGGAGAAAGCCAAGAACCTGCTGAAAACAAAGATAACGAAGAAGCATCAGGTGGAGAAAAAGTACTTGTTTTTGGTCGTGGTGGCGACTCGGTTGGACTTGATCCAATTACAGTAACTGATGGTGAGTCTTTCAAGGTTACAAAACAAATTTTTGACACACTGATTGATTATGGTGAGCAGGATACAACTATTCAGCCTGGTCTAGCAACTGAATGGAAGGTTTCTGAAGATGGTCTTAAGTATACGCTTACACTACGTGAAGGCGTTAAATTCCATGACGGCACTGATTTCAATGCAGATGCTGTTGTTGCAAACTTCGAACGCTGGATGAATGGTTCAGCTGAAAAGTTCCCGTACTATGTTTCAATGTTTGGTGGCTTCAAAGGTGACGAAGGTCATGTTATTCAAGATGTGAAAGCAGTTGATCCAACAACAGTTGAATTCACATTGAAGCGCCCACAAGCACCATTCTTGAAAAACCTTGCAATGGTTCCATTTGGAATTGCAAGCCCAACTGCATTTGAAAAAGATGGCGATAAGTTTACTGAAAATCCAGTAGGTACTGGGCCATTCAAGTTTGTTGAGTGGAAACGTAATGACCGTATTATTGTTGAAAAGAATGAAGAATATTGGATGGATGGATATCCAAAGCTTGACCGTGTAATCTATCAAGCAATCCCAGATAACTCAGCACGTCTTAATGCACTTGTAACAGGCGAAGTAGACATTGTTGATGGACTAAATCCTAGTGACAATGAAACAATTAAGTCAAATGAAGACCTACAAGAGTTCCTTCGTCCTTCAATGAACGTTGGGTACCTAGGTCTTACAATGAAAGATCCGAATTCACCGTTAGCGAACAAGAAAGTTCGTCAAGCATTGAACCACGCTGTTGATAAGCAAGGTATCATTGATGCATTCTATTCAGGTCTTGCTGAACCAGCGAAAAACCCAATGCCACCTTCAATCCAAGGGTATAACGATGAAATCGAGCCATATGAGTATGACTTAGATAAAGCCAAGAGCCTTCTTGCTGAAGCAGGCTATCCTGATGGCTTCAAGATGGAGCTATGGGCAATGCCAGTTCCACGTCCATATATGCCAGACGGACGTAAAACTGCAGAAGTTATGCAAGCAAGCTTTGCACAAATTGGTGTAGAAGCTGAAATCGTATCTTACGAGTGGGCAACATACCTAGAAAAAGCTCGTAATGGTGAAGCTGATGCATTCTTACTTGGTTGGACAGGTGACAATGGTGATGCTGATAACTTCTTATACGCATTACTTGATAAAGATGCTATTGGAAGCAACAACTATTCATACTACAGCAGTGACGAATTACATGATGTATTAATTGAAGCACAATCTAATCCTGACCCTGAAAAGCGTAAAGAATTGTATAAGAAAGCTCAAGAGATTATCCATGAGGACGCTCCTTGGGTACCGATTGTACATTCAACACCTTTACTAGCAGGTAAGTCAAATGTAGAAGGTTTTGTTCCACATCCAACAGGAACAGACAAGTTAACGAAGGTTGACTTAAAATAATTTTGATATTTTGAAAAGTGGGGGAGTGCTGCACTCCCCTTTACTATGAAAATTATAAGCAGAAACAGAGGTGTTTCAGCATGTTTGCATATACAATTCGAAGGCTTCTTATGCTTATCCCCGTACTTATTGGGATGTCCTTAATTGTTTTCTTCCTTATCCGTGCCATCCCGGGCGACCCTGCACAGGTGATTCTTGGGCAACAGGCTACAAAAGAAGCAGTTGCGGCCTTGAATCAGAAGCTCGGCCTCGATCAACCATGGTATATCCAATATGTCGAATATGTAAAAGGACTTTTAACTGGAAATCTAGGAGATTCCATCCGAACGAACTCACCAATTAGTGAGGAAATTTGGCCGTATCTAGCAGCAACAATTGAGCTTTCCATTATTGCGATGGCAATAGCTATTTTTGTTGGTGTGAATGCAGGTATTATTAGTGCTTGGTTCCAGAACTCATGGTTTGACTATGGGGCAATGGTATTTGCATTAGTAGGTGTTTCAATGCCAATTTTCTGGCTTGGTCTAATGGAGCAATGGATCTTTGCAATTGAGCTTGACTGGCTACCATCGACAGGACGCGAATCTGTTCGTAACCCAGTCAATGCAGTCACACATTTTTATCTTGTCGATACGCTCATAAATGGGAATGTAGGTCAATTTAAAGAAGTATTTCAGCACTTAATTCTTCCTGGAATTGCGCTTGGTACGATTCCGATGGCAATTATCGCACGTATCACGCGTTCTAGCATGCTTGAAGTAATGCGTTCTGATTATATCCGTACAGCTCGTGCAAAAGGAATGAGCATGTTCTGGGTTGTTTATAAGCACTCTTTGAAAAATGCAGTTATCCCTGTTTTAACAGTTATCGGTCTACAAATGGGCCTTCTTCTTGGTGGAGCCATTTTAACAGAAACAATTTTCGGTTGGCCTGGTATTGGTCGTTACATCTATGATGCAATTGGATATCGTGACTATCCGGTAATTCAGTCAGGTATTCTTATTGTGGCGACGATCTTCGTATTAATTAATCTAGTTGTCGATCTTCTGTATGCAGCAGTCGATCCGCGTATTAAATACAATTAATGATTGTTCTGTGAAAGGGAGGGAGAATAGATGGCTGAGTTAGCTCGAAATGAACAGCCGATTGAAATCGCTGAAGAGGATAAAGTCATTTCTCCTTGGCGTGAAGCCTGGAACAGTTTCAGGAAAAACAAGCTCGCGTTAGTTGGAAGCTTTATCGTTTTATTCTTTATTGTTATCGCAGTAGCCGCTCCAATCCTGGCTCCTGCTGGTGTCAACGACCAAGTGCTTGGAGACCGTTTGCAGGCTCCATCATCAGCTCATTGGCTCGGGACAGATGACTTCGGTCGGGATATCCTATCACGTATTATGTATGGGGCGCGCATCTCTCTATGGGTCGGCTTCTTCGCCGTATTAGGTTCCATTGTAGTAGGGTGTGCGTTAGGAATTATTGCAGGTTATTATGGTAAATGGGTTGATACACTGATTTCACGTGTATTTGATATTATGCTTGCGTTCCCAAGTATTCTATTAGCCATTGCAATCGTTTCAGTGTTAGGACCGTCTCTAAGAAATGCTCTTATCGCGATTGCGGTTATTAACGTGCCGAACTTTGGACGTCTTATCCGTTCGAAGGTGTTAAGTGTAAAGCAAGAAGAATACATTATGTCAGCAAAAGCGATCGGAATGAGTGATTCTCGCATTCTCTTTAATCATATTCTGCCGAATAGCATGGCGCCAATTATTGTACAAGGAACACTTGCGATTGCAACTGCAATCATTGAGTGTGCTGCACTTGGGTTCTTAGGTTTAGGTGCACAGCCACCAGCAGCTGAGTGGGGGAAAATGCTTGCTGACTCGAAACAATATTTAACAGATGCACCATGGACAATGGTGTTCCCAGGTCTTGCAATTATGTTAACAGTATTAGGCTTTAACCTAATGGGTGATGGCTTACGAGATGCCTTAGATCCACGTATGAAAAGCTAATAGCAGTATGTTGAATGAGGGGAGATTACCCTCATTTTATTTTGGAAATAGAGAAGCCCTTCACATTTATTGTGAAGGGCTTTTTAGATTGGCGAGCGATTCGCCTCCGCTTTTCTAGATGTCTAGCTGCGAAAGGCAGGCTGCGCGAGTTGCTTTGCTTTTCCACTCCGAGGCAAAAAAGAGCGCCTCTATGTGTAAAGGCTCCAGCAATCGGACAGCCTAACCGCCTTTCTCCGCTTTTCTAGTGTTCTTCAGGTTTGTCTTGTATTTTAACTTCATTCTCTGCTTTATGGTAGGTTTGGAAGCTGTCGATTAATTTATCTAAGTGCTTTAGTTGGTCGTAATAGTCAATAATTCCAGCGACTAATGAGAAGGTTGTAAGCAGTTGTTCATCGCTTTGGTTATTTTCTGTATAGAGCTTCATATATTCGTTGGTTAGTTGTTTCTTGTACTGTGTACTGTCTTCCATTGCTTCGGATGACGCTTGGGAACGAATTTTTCCAGCATATTTGAAAATCATTTGCTCGTGGTAGGCGAGTAATGAATCAAGACCTTCTTTAATAAGATGTTGCATTGGTTCTGATAGCTGATGCCATTCATTTTCATGGCGATGCAATTTTCTTAGTATTTCAAGTGCACGGTTTGTTGTTAAAAGCATTTGACGGAATAGAACAAGCTTCCGTCCTTTTGCGAAGATCTTCTTACGAGAATAAACGCGCTCTTCTTTATACAATAGATATAAGTTATCAAGTTTCATTAAGCCTTCTTTTAACCGAACAAGTTCGTCTTTAATCACCGTGTATTCTGAGGCGTGACGAGAACTAATTCGAATCCATTGGATAATGTCTTTCGTATTATCAAGGATTTTATAATACAGCTTGGTTTCGTACTTCGGTGGGATAAAGATTAAGTTAACGAGAAATGATGCTCCAACCCCCAACATAACAGAGCCAAAGCGGGTTAAGGCAAATTGAATGAATTGGTCACTTGGACTTTCCATAATCGCGATTACGGTTACGAGCGCAATTGGGATCGTTGATTCAATCTTTAATTGCAGGTTGATAGCAATTACAATAATCGCGGTTAACCCAATGATAAGCGGATCACTGCCAATTGTAAGTCCAATAATAATTGCGAAGAACGCTCCAATAATATTTGCTTGAATTTGCTCAAGCATTGTTTGGTATGTGCGATAGATAGATGGCTGAATTGCAAAGACTGCCGCAATTCCAGCAAAGGCAGGGGAAGGGATTCCCAGTAAGACTGCTGCATAAATCGCAAGGGTAATGGCAATGCCCGTCTTTAAAATACGTGCACCAAGTTTCATAAGAGTTGTTTTAATTCCTTTCATTTGTAGAATGTAGATACCATGTTTTTATAAAACTTTATTAATACTAGAAGGTAATATACATTGTTTCTATTAATCAATCAAGTTCTTTTTGCTGAAAAATAAGGCAGCCACCTGAATATACAAGTGGCTGCCTTGATTTAAGTTATTCTGTTGCGATAGATGGATCTGCTTGTTCTTTCTCAGGAATGATTTGGAGGAAGTTATTCTCTAAATCATCAAGCAGGCCTTTCACAATAGCTGCCTCTTCATGTTGATCATATTTTTCCAAAGAAGCAATGTAATTTGTAAGCATTTCGTTTAAGTCATTAATGCCTTGTTTGTTTAATGATTCAATTGTTACTTTTGCGCCTTTTGCAATACGACGTTGAAGAGCTTCTTTTGTTAAGCCCATTTCAGGTTGATGACGAACATAGACGACGCCACCAGTCATACCAGCGCAAGCCCATGGACCGATATCACCAAGTACAACACCGCGGCCGTTTGTCATGTACTCAAAGGCAAAGCCTTTTACATTTGCATTTACACCGATGTTTCCGTGGGCACCGTTTGGAAGCGGCTTTGTAATGCGTCCACCGATAAGGATATCTGCGCCTGATAGACGGATACCTGCACGAGAGTCTGCATTCCCTTGGATGAATAGCGAGCCTTTTTGTGCACCATAGCCGAATCCTTTACCAACAGAGCCGTTGTAGGATTGGCCGTTTTTACCTTTAGCTTTGAAGATAAAGATGCCCCCACCAAAAGCAGTTTTTCCGATTCCGTCTTGGGCGCCGCCGACAACATTAATATCAATGCCTTCTGTGTTATAAGCGCCAAGGCCGTTACCAGGAATTGAACCTTCAAGGTATTTTAATGATAGGCTAGGCAATTTACGGTATGAGCCGTCCAGCTTTCCGCGTACACGGTGGCATGATACACGTCCGCCGAGAACACGCTGTTCGGAAGTAACGCCGACAAACTCACGCGATTTATTTAACTCAGCTACCTCATAGTCTAAATATTCAGCACCTGCTGCTACGGCAACAGCTAGCTCTTTCTCAGCTGTTGTAGCGGCAACTTCTTGTTTTGCAAGTTGCTTCACTTCAAGCGCTTCGATTAAGTTTGATAAATCCATTTGTTCGAAACCGCGCGTTTGCTCTAGCAGGTCTGAGCGACCGACAACCTCTTGTAGATTGTCGTATCCTAGTGAACCTACAAGTGCTTTTAATTCAGTTCCAAAAGCAGTGAATAGGTTCATTAAGCCTTCAACTGATGGAGCGTATTGACGTGGTACGAAGCGACGTAAGCCATGTTCTTTTGCTTGTGCTTCTGATTCGATTTGTGTCGCAATCCCAACGTGACAAGTATCAAGGTGACAGCCGCGGCATGTTGTACAGCCGACTGCAATCATTGATAATGTACCGAAGCCGACACGGTTTGCACCGAGAAGCATAACCTTAAGAACATCAAGCGCACTCTTAAGACCACCGTCAGCCCACAGTTCAACTCGGTCGCGTAAGCCTGCTTCAAGTAGTGCATTATGAGCAGCTTTAACGCCGATTTCAACTGGCAAGCCTACGTTTTGTAGGGCATGAACACGTGCAGCCCCTGTACCGCCGTCGAAACCACTTAAGTTAATCATATCAGCGCCAGCTTTTGCGATACCGACTGCGATTGTACCAATATTCGGTACGATCGGAACTTTGACGATAACTTTTGCTTGGTCATTTGCTGTTTTCAGCTCAGAAATCATTTGCTCAAGGTCTTCAATTGAATAGATATCATGGTTATTTGAAGGTGAAATTAAGTCAGAACCAATTGTTGCATTACGAGCTTCAGCAATTTTTGCTGTAACCTTTGAACCTGGTAAGTGACCACCTTCACCTGGCTTTGCACCTTGACCAATTTTAATTTCTAAAAGGTTAGAAGAGTTTAACAGCTCTGCATTAACACCGAAACGACCAGATGCGATTTGCTGACCGCGTGTTTTCGGGTACTTGCCAAGCATGTCTTTGATTTCGCCACCCTCACCATTCAAGCTGATCATGTTCAGACGCTCAGCAGCTTCAGCATAAGAGCGGAAGGCAGTTTCGTTTTGAGAACCGAAAGACATTGAACTGATAATAAATGGTAAATCATGTTCGTTAACACCGATGTTAACAGTTTCCCCTGTAATTGGATTATCGGATGTTCTTAACCCTGTTAAATGACGAATTGTTGATGGGTTCTTTTCTTCAACTCCACCGATTTTTTCACGGTAAGCATCATATTCACCAGTGCGTGCTGTATCACCAATTGACTTCCAAATACGAGGCAGAACATGGAATGTTTTACCTGCACGTGCTTTTTCATTTGTGAAGTCTTCAGCGCGTTTTTGGCTATCTTCTTTTAAATAGTCAAAGTTATAGCCTACTTCTTTTGAACCTAGGAAGTTTACGATATTAAGAACATCAGAGATTTCTTCATTCAGACCGATTGCAGAGAATAGACGGTCATAACCACGTAACTCATGAATACCGATTGTTGAGATAACTTTTTCTAAACCTTTGTTTAAAGCATTGAATAAGTTATCAACGGGTTCTAGGTTATCTGCTTCGCTAACTGTTGTAAACATAATATAAGGGCTAACTGCATCAGCACCAAGGCCGAATGTAACGATAATATCATGCAATGTGCGAAGAGCACCTGAACGCACGACAAGTGCACAGTCACGACGCTTGTTCTTTGCTACTAAACCTTGGTCGATCGCAGATGTAACTAGGGTTGGATCAAGCCATAGCTCACCATTTTGATGTGCTTTTGCATCATCTAAAACGATGGTAGCAGCACCGTTATCAATTGCTTGCTCTGCTTCATTTACAAGGCGTTTTAGTGCTTCTGCAACGGTTTCATCTTCGCGGAACGTAACAGAGAGCAGATGAACAAGCCCGTCTTGTTGAAGACCTTGGATTAATTGATTATAAGATGGTTGCTCTAATTTCTTTGCAAGTTTGACGCCTGCTTGCCCCTCGATCAAGATAGGGGAGTTTAACTCAAGCACACGATGGGTATTGTCACTTTCAAAGAGTGATGGACGTTTTCCAAGCACCGTACGAGTTGAGAAGTGTTCTGCTTCACGATCTCGGTCAATTGCAGGGTTTGTAACAACGGCAACACTTTCTTTAATGAAGTCAGCAATGTTTCGTCGGCCAGTATCAATCGCTGCAAGTGGAGCGTCATGACCAAGTGAACGAATTGGCTCTGCGCCTTTTTCGGCCATTTGCTCGACAAGCTGAATATGCTCGCGGTCCCAGCCGAACGCTGCATATTGACCGTTATGAACGTTTGAAACTGCCTCTGCCACAATGTTTTCAGAGTAAGAAGGAGGCGTTAGACGCTTACGGCTATCTTTGATGAACAAACGCTCACTCATACGGTTGAAAACTTCTTCTTGATACTCATTATGGTCATACACTTGAATCGTGCCATCTTCTTTCCATTTCAAGCCAACCTTTTCACCTGGAGCGAATGGTTTTGGTTCACCAGTATATTCGCTTGAAGGAAGGATACCAGGTTCAGAAGAAAAGATATAAGATGATTCTGTTTCAAGCTTCCAAACAGGGCGCAAACCAAGTGCGTCCACACTGAAAACAGCTTCGTCTCCGAAGCGAGAAATAATCCCTGCAGGACCTTGTGCAAAATGTCCCCAAGCTTCACGAATATAAGTATATAAATCTTGCAAATGCTTCGGATAAGATTTAATTTCGTTCACGATAGGCGGGAATAAGATATCCAATGCTTCAAATAGAGAATAGCCATCTCGTGAAATGAATGTATTAATCGTACGATCCAAGTCTTGAGAGTCACTACCGCCTTCAGTTAATGGAACATCAAGCATTTCTGCTTCATCACGAAGCTTTGAAATCGTGTTAATTTCCCCGTTATGTCCAAGCACACTAAATGGCTGAACGCGGAAGAAATTAGATAATGTATTTGTTGAATAACGATTATGTCCGAGTGTCATCGTCGAAGCAACCTTTGGGTTTGCAAGGTCTTCATAGAACTTCGGTAAAATGTCACCTGCGCCCATTACTTTATAAACGGCATGGTGATTGCTTAATGACGCAACATGTACAGCTGTATTCTTCTCAATGTCAATTGTTAATTCAAATAATGCTTTCGCTAGTTCATTCTCTTCAACATTCGCTGTAAATGCGACTTGCCAGAAAATAGGCTCTTCCCCTTTTGCAATCGGTCCCAGTGCATCTGAATTTGTAACTTTGTCAGTTTCGAAGATTAACTTAAGGCCGTATTGAACGAAAAGATGTTTCATTTCGTCTTTCATCTTATTTACTTCAGAATCACTTAGCTTGTTAAGGAAGAAGTGCCCAACTGTAAAATCTTTGCGATCCACAAGGGACGCATCTATATCTTCTTTCGCTAGTTTTTCTCTCCAAAGTGCACGTGGAATATCAATGTGAATACCTACACCATCGCCTTCACCATTAATAAAACCTGCACGGTGATTCATCGTCACAAGCGCATTGATACATGTGTCGATATTTTTCTTTGTTGGAACTTGGCGCTTTTCAATGCTTGAAACAATACCACACGAATCGTACTCAACATGTCTAAAATCCTTAAATGATGCTGGACTCCAATCTTTTTTCATCTTATCGGCCGTTAAAACGACCTTCACCTCCTGTTGGATAATTTCTTTATGTTTGAGGAAAAAGCAGATTGCGAATTTTAAGAGAGGATAAAATGTTCAGGAAAACACAATTTTCAGAATTGTATTTTTAATAATAGCATGGAATACAAATAAAAGCAATTATTTATTCATTTTTTTGGATATAGCATTCATTATTTAGAATTTTAGAATAATTTACCTTTCAAGTGGAAACCTTGTCTGAAAACGTTTTCAATAAGAATATAAATGAGAGTAGGTATATTTGCTTTACCTACTCTCATTAGTTTTTGTATATTTATGCATTGTGCATGGATTTAAATACATGGCCAACTGCTTCAATTGTACGCTTAATATCATCCTCTGTATGTGCGGTTGTAAGGAACCAAGCTTCGTATTTAGAAGGTGCTAGGTTGATCCCTTGCTGAAGCATGAGCTTAAAGAATTTAGCAAACATTTCACCATCGGTATTTTGGGCTTGTTCGTAATTTGTAATTTTCTCTTCTGTAAAGTATAGAGTAAGTGCCCCTTTAAGACGGTTTACTGTAATTGGCATGTTGTATGTTTTTGCACTACTTACAATTCCTTCCTCTAATATTGCGCCGAGTCGATCTAATTCTTCATAGACTCCTTCAGCTTGCAATACTTCTAAGCAAGCGATTCCTGCTGCCATTGATGCGGGGTTTCCTGCCATTGTCCCTGCTTGGTAAGCTGGCCCGAGTGGTGAAACTTGTTCCATAATTTCTTTTTTGCCACCATAAGCGCCGATTGGGAGGCCGCCACCAATAATTTTTCCAAGCGCAGTTAAGTCTGGCTCGATGTTAAGTAGATTTTGTGCACCGCCGTACATGAAGCGGAATGCTGTAATCACTTCATCGTAGACGACGAGTGCTCCAGCTTCATGGGTGAGTTCGTTCACTTTTTCTAAGAAGCCTTCTTTCGGTTCAACAATTCCAAAGTTGCCGACAATTGGTTCTACAAGTACAGCTGCTGTTTGGTCGCCCCATTTTTGAATTGCTTCTGCAAATGCCTCTGGGTCATTAAATGGCACTGTAATTACTTCTTGTGCAATGCTTTTTGGAACGCCTGCTGAGTCGGGGTTACCAAGCGTGGAAGGTCCTGAGCCTGCTGCAACGAGAACAAGATCGGAATGACCGTGGTAGCAGCCAGCAAACTTAATGATTTTATCACGGCCTGTAAATGCTCGGGCGACACGGATTGTTGTCATTACTGCTTCAGTACCAGAGTTCACAAAGCGTACTTTATCCATTGCAGGCATCGCTTCTTTTAGCATTTTTGCAAATTTATTTTCAAGTGCAGTAGGTGTTCCGTAAAGTGTGCCATTCTCGGCAGCTTTTGTAATCGCTTTTGTAATATGAGGATGTGCGTGGCCTGTGATAATCGGACCATACGCACTTAAATAATCAATATACTTATTACCGTCTACATCCCAGAAATAAGCCCCTTTTGCACGGTCCATATATACAGGGGCGCCGCCACCGACTGCTTTAAATGAACGAGACGGGCTGTTAACACCGCCGACAATATGATCTAATGCATCTTGGTGTAATTGTTCAGATTTTGTGAAATCCATTTCGCTTCCCTCCAAAAATTAAATCATCAAATGTCAGTTTATCATTTTTCTTCTATTAAAGGGAAATTGGTTAATAGATAGGCTGTGGGTTAAGGGTTATCGTTTTGTGTCTTTATGTAAAATCATGATAAAAGAGCAAAGTGGTTGATTTATCTTCTCAGTTCGTTAGACTATTCCTTATGGTTTTTACGTTTTTGTTGGAGGGTTTACAAATGAAAAACGTTATTGAAGTTGAACAATTAAGGAAGGAATTTGTCTCTTATTCAAGCCGTTCGGGGTTGAAGGGAGCGTTTCGTGATTTATTTACACGTAATTATAAGATTTTATCAGCAGTGAATGATATTTCGTTCAATGTGAAGCAAGGTGAAATGGTTGGGTATATCGGAGAGAATGGGGCTGGAAAATCAACGACAATTAAGATGTTAACCGGAATTCTGCAGCCGACCTCTGGTTCTGTACTTGTTAATGGAATGGACCCGCATAAGGAGCGGGAGAAATTCACCAGAACAATTGGTGTTGTCTTCGGTCAGCGCTCGCAGCTTTGGTGGGATATTGCGGTTCAGGAGTCGTTCCGGCTGCTGAAGAAAGTGTACCGCGTTTCAGATGAAGATTACGCCGAGCATATGGAGCATGTGATTGAATCATTAGATATTGGCCCACTGTTAGATAAGCCTGTCCGGAAACTATCGCTCGGGCAACGGATGCGCTGTGAGCTAGCCGCGGCCTTGATTCACAATCCGCCGCTTTTGTTTTTGGATGAACCAACAATTGGGCTTGATGTCTTAGTGAAGCTAAAGATTCGTCAGTTTCTTAAAGAAATGAATAAAAAGTATAAAACGACGGTCCTGCTGACAACACATGACTTATCTGATATTGAAGCGCTATGTGAACGCGTTGTCATGTTAGATGAAGGTAAAATCATTTACGACGGAAAATTAAATGATTTGCGTTCGAACTGGGGTGAAGGGAAGCAGCTTCAATTTCAATTTACAGAGCAGGTAAGTAAGGAACAATTGAACAAGCTTGCTGAAGAGCTAGAGGTTGTCTGGCAACAAGGTGAACGGGAAAATGTTTGGCTAGCAAACGTTGGTCCTGATGAATCACTTATTTCAGAGTTAATTGGCCGTGTTGTGGCTGCTCATCAAATCAATGACATTAAAATCAACGAAATTTCCACTGAAGAGATAGTGCGAAACATCTATGAAGAAGGTGTCATCCGTGGCTAAGTACATTGAAATGATCCGAATTCGGTTCTTGATGATGCTTGCGTATCGAACGAATTATTACAGCGGGATTTTAATCTATAGTATTAATATTGGAGCGTATTATTTCTTATGGACGGCTATCTATGGCGGGAAAGAGTCAATTGAAGGCTTGTCTGTTATCCAGATGGTTACTTATATTGCTGTGGCTTGGATGGCTCGTGCATTTTACTTCAATAATATTGACCGAGAAATTGCACGCGAAATAAAAGAAGGGAAAGTAGCGGTGGAACTGATTAGACCATACCATTATCTTGGAATGAAAACGATGCAAGGGTTAGGGGAAGGGATCTTCCGCTTATTGTTCTTCTCTTTACCAGGAATGGTGATTGTCTACTTTATCTTTCCACTTGAGTTATCTGCAAGCTTTTCAATTTGGCTCTTCTTTGCTGCGTCACTCGTCTTCAGCTTTGTTATTAATACACAAATTAATTTGCTGACAGGAATTTTAACATTTTTCTTCTTTAATAATGACGGCTTAATCCGGGCGAAGCGTGTGACGATTGACTTGTTCTCAGGTCTAATTCTTCCGATTAGCTTCTATCCAGGCTGGGCGCAAGAGATCATGAAGTTCTTTCCGTTCCAAGCAATCAGCTATATTCCAAGTATGATCTTTACAGAAGGATTTAATGGGAATGAAGTGCTTGATGCAATCGGTTTTCAACTGGTTTGGTCGGTTGTACTGATTATACCGATTTGGCTGCTTTGGAACTTAGCTAAGAAGCGCCTTGTGATTCAGGGGGGATAATGCGTGTTTTACTTATCGATGTTCTTTCAATATATAGGACAGTATATGAAGACGCGGCTCCAATACCGGACTGACATGGTGATTGAGATTTTTTCAGATTTATTGTTTCAGGCGGTAAATTTAGTTTTCATTCTTGTGGTGTTTGGCCATACACAAATGTTAAGTGGCTGGAGTCGTGACGAAATTATCTTTATTTATGGTTTTTTTCTTGTGCCGTTTGCCCTCTTTGGTACATTCTTTAATATCTGGGACTTTAATGAGCGTTATATTGTGCAAGGGGAGATGGATCGGATTTTAACTAGGCCGATTCATAGCTTATTTCAGATTATTTTAGAGCGAATGGAATTGGAATCGTTATTTGGAGTGATAACAGGAATTGTCGTTATGCTCTATGCTGGTGGGAATTTGCATCTTGCGTTCAATTGGTATGATCCGTTTGTGTTTGTGGCAATGGTTATCGGTGGTACGCTCGTGTATGGAGGCATCTTTATTTCACTTGCAAGCATTGGGTTCTGGTCAGATGCTCGGACATCAATCATGCCGATGATGTACAATATCGGAAATTATGGAAGATACCCAGTTGATATATACAACCCTGTTATTCGTTATATTTTAACGTGGATTTTGCCGTTTGCCTTTGTAGGTGTTTATCCGTCAGCTTATTTTCTTGGCCGAACAGAATGGTACAATTATGCATTCTTAACACCTGTTGTTGGGGTTGTATTTTTTACACTATCTGTACTGGTTTGGAACCAAGGTGTGAAGCGGTATCGTGGTGCTGGAAATTAATCGAAGCTTGTGCGTATGTATTGCGTACAAGCTTTTTTGATCCTTTGTCCATATTTGACTAGAAGGTTCATATAATTCAAGTAGGGCAAGGGGGGATGAGCGTTGTATGTCGGTATGATTGTCAGTGTCGTGTTTATTTTAGCGGTCAGCTTGAAGACTTTATGGAAATCTCAAGTTGAGAAGAAGCAGTATCTTACGCTTGAAAATTTGTTATTACTATTCTTTACATACCTAATTGTCCTTATTGGATTTGGTCTTATATATGCTCTACTGGAATTGATGGGGGTACCGGTGTTGATTGATAATCTTGCATCGGAAAATGATTCATTTCTTCATTTGTTAAGTGCAAAAATGTATTTTAGTGCTGTGACGCTGCTTTCTGTAGGATATGGTGATATAACCCCAATTGGAGCGGGGCGTTGGATTGCGATGTTTGAAGCGCTCGTTGGTTATGTATTGCCTGCTGCCTTTGTTGTGCGGACTGTTATCGAGATTGAAAAACATGAATAGGGTGGGATGAAGAGAGAGAAACTGCTAATACTATTCATATCGCTTGTCTCTTATGTAGAAATTCGATACGCTAAAGAAGATGAAAACGGAAACATGCTAGAAATGGAGGAATGAATAATGGCAGTAGAACCAGGTCAGAAGGCACCAGACTTTACAATGCCGGCAAGTAACGGTGAAGATGTTTCTCTTTCAGACTTTAAAGGGAAAAATGTTGTGCTTTATTTTTATCCAAAAGATATGACACCAGGATGTACAACGCAAGCTTGCGATTTTCGTGATAAGCATGAAAGCTTCGGAGAATTAGATGCGGTTATTCTTGGGGTGAGTCCAGACCCGATTGATCGTCATCATAAGTTTATTGAAAAGCATGACTTGCCATTTCTGCTTCTTGCTGATGAAGACCATAAGCTTGCTGAAGAATATGGTGTATGGCAGCTTAAGAAGAACTTCGGTAAGGAATATATGGGGATTGTCCGTTCGACATTCATTATTGATAAAGAAGGAAATCTTGTGAAAGAATGGCGTAAGGTGCGTGTGAAAGGGCACGTAGAAGAAGCCTTGGAATACATAAAAGAAAACATGTCCTAAGTGATGCGCCTTTGCCTTATGATAAGGGCAAAGGCCTTTTTCTTAGAATGTTTTTTTGGAACGGGCGAGTGTCTATACGTTTTGAGGAGAGGCTGCGTATAGTAAAGTAATACCTCCTCAAGCAAACAGCACACTTGAATTGACGGGCTGGGTTTACTCAGCCCATTTTTTTATTATAGATAACAAGAGAGGAGAAACACAATTGAAGGCATTAGCATCCTTTGATCCGAAAGAGTCATTAAAGAATCAAGTTATTGAGGAATTTCCGTCTATCGAGTTTACCTTTAAGCAAAACATGGGGGAAGCTAAGCATCTTCTTCCGGAAGCTGACATATTGGTTACATATGGAGAGGATTTGGACGAGTCCCTTATTCGCTCTGCTCATAACTTAAAGTGGATAATGGTCGTTTCTGCTGGTATGGAAAAGATGCCATTTGAAGCGATTGATGAACAAGGCATCCTCGTGACGAATGCAAAAGGTATTCACGCGATTCCGATGGCAGAGTATACAATCGGAATGATGCTGCAAACAGCACGCAGAGCGAAGGAATTATATGAGCTTGAGAAAAAGAGTGAATGGAATCGAAAAATCAAGATGGTTGAACTTGCAGGGAAAACAGTCAGCATACTTGGAGCGGGAGCAATTGGGACAGAGATCGCCCGCTTATGTAAAGCATTCCGAATGAAAACAAAAGGAATGAATACATCTGGAAGAGATGTAGAAAATGTGGACGAGGTCTTTTCTGTAGAACAGCTGTCTGAAGTCGTTAAGGAAGCTGATTTCATTGTTTCCGTTTTGCCAAGTACAGAAAAAACAAAGCGTTTATTAGAAGAGAAACATTTTAAAGTAATGAAAGAGGAAGCGGTCTTCATTAATATAGGGCGAGGAGATGTAGTAGATGAGAATCTCCTTATTAAAATGCTGCAGGAAAAACAACTTTCCCACGCTGTATTAGATGTATTCGAACAGGAGCCGCTTCCGAAGCATCATTCTTTCTGGAATATGGAAGAAGTGACGGTGACCCCGCATTTATCAGGCATCTCAAAGATGTATTTGCCGCGTTCGTTCGAAATCTTCGAACATAACTTGAAGGTTTTCGTATCGGGAGAAGGGGAATACGTGAATAAAATCGACGTGAAGAGAGGCTATTGATCGGAGAAAACAATAACTATTATTGACAAACGTTTGAATAGCAGGGTACACTAATTATAAACATTATAAATTAAGAATGTCTTTTGAAAGAGAGGTGCATGACGGTGGCAGAGAATCGAATGGAATTAGCAATGCATACGCTTAAAGGTTCCGGCGTGCGTATCACACCGCAGCGTCATGCGATACTAGAATATTTGATTGAATCAATGGCGCATCCAACTGCAGATGAAATCTATAAAGCGCTTGAAGGGAAATTCCCGAATATGAGTGTAGCCACGGTGTATAACAACCTGCGTGTTTTTCGTGAGGTAGGTTTGGTGAAAGAGCTTACTTACGGTGATTCCTCTAGCCGCTTTGATTGTAACACATCAGACCATTATCACGTTATCTGTGAACGGTGTGGAAAGATCGTTGATTTCCACTATCCTGGGCTAGATGAAGTAGAAACATTAGCCGAACAAGTTGCAGGTTTTGATGTCAGCCATCATCGCATGGAGATTTACGGTACGTGCCCATCTTGCAAGGGTAAACAAGAGCATTAATAAAAAACAAGCTGCAGGCCAATGGTATGGTCTACAGCTTGTTTTTTTTATTATAATCTTCGCTGAATTCTTTTCCTTCTAAGTTAGGGTCAAGTGTTAGTGGTTCGTTACAATACATACATAAATCAACTCGCCCTAAGACCTTCGTTACTTTCCCGCAAGAAGGACACTGGACTTGAACGGTTTTTGTTGAAAGCATTCCGATCCAAAAATAAACGCCAGTACTTGCAATAATCGCCAGGAGCCCTAAAATAATAAAGGCAGTCATCAGCCACATATTTTCTTTGAAAAATATCCCAACATACATAACCGCAAACCCAATAAAGATAAGGGAAAGCGCGAATGTACGAATCTTGTTAATTTTGCTTGAGTATTTTAATCCCATATACAAGCAACCTCCTATCCACATCAGTAGTATAGCATAGTGATTTTAGGAGTTTCCATAAAATTTTGCAGTTTAAAAAAAAGGGGATTTGGATTGGGGTGTCGAACAGGTAACTTACTTAATGGCTAATAATCTATTGGATTATAAGGTATATGGAAAGAATGTTAGGAGAGTGGCGGAAATGGAGAGCATCTTACGTCCGATCTATCAAGAAAGGGCGAGCCGGAAGGAAACGTTGGCTGTCTTATTGCTCGAAAAGAACAAGCCTCACAGTTCTTGGACTGATCATTTTGATGCAGTATTGATTATTATTGTTGAAGAAAGTGACAGAGAATGGTTCGCGAAGCATTATGAATATGAAGGTAAGAAAGCAGCGATGCATATCGTTACAGAAAATCAGTTAGTTAATTGGCTTTCAGGAGGCAGAAATCGTAGAGTCATTCATTGGGTACTTAATGGGAAAGTAATCTTTGAACGTAACGAATACATAGAAAACCTTAGAGAAAGTCTTCGTGAATTTCCAGAGGACGTTCGTCAAAAGAAGATTAATACCGAATTTGCGAAATTGGTACGTAGTTATTCAATAGGTAGAGATTTATATGAATCCAAGGAATTCTTCGATGCATATAATCAGATGGTTAGAAGCTTGCATCATCTAGCCCGCCTTGCTGTCATGGAACAAGGCTTCCATCCAGAAGTAACGGTTTGGAATCAAATAAAGCAAATTGAGCCTGAAATCTACAAGCTGTATAAGGAGCTTATTGAAAGTGGAGAACCTTTAGATAAGCGGATAGAGTTGCTTTTGATTGCAAGTGGGTTTGCGATTCGTGCAAGAACAGAAGAAGGCAACCGGCATTTTCTTAAGCTGCTTCGTTCAAAGGAAGAGCCATGGACGTTTGGGGAGCTTATTGAGCATGAAGAACTTCAAGACTATGCGCTCGACTTAGGTGTATTAGTTGAGCATCTTGTAGAGAAAGGTATTGTTGCAGTAGTAAACGAACCGACAAAAGGTAAAGACGTTTACCACCGGACCTATCAATATCGAAAAGACATATAAGCAATTTTAAAGGTCGCCTTAAGGTTATTTTTAAAAAAATAATCAAATAGGGTTGACCTTTATTTTTTACCGTGATATATTATTAAACGTCGCCGCAAGAGAGCGACCAACAAGAAAAAACAAAACAAAAAAGTTCTTGACACTCGATAATGATGATGTTAAGATTTAAAAGTCGCCATAACGAACGGCGAAACAAAATGTTCTTTGAAAACTGAACAAAATGAACATGCTTAACGAGCAAGTTTCAAATTTTTTCGAACTTCCATTTGGAAGCTTATCGGAGAGTTTGATCCTGGCTCAGGACGAACGCTGGCGGCGTGCCTAATACATGCAAGTCGAGCGGATGAAGGGGAGCTTGCTCCCTGGATTCAGCGGCGGACGGGTGAGTAACACGTGGGCAACCTGCCTGTAAGACTGGGATAACTCCGGGAAACCGGGGCTAATACCGGATAATCAAGTGAACCGCATGGTTCGCTTGTAAAAGACGGTTTTGCTGTCACTTACAGATGGGCCCGCGGCGCATTAGTTAGTTGGTGGGGTAACGGCCTACCAAGACGACGATGCGTAGCCGACCTGAGAGGGTGATCGGCCACACTGGGACTGAGACACGGCCCAGACTCCTACGGGAGGCAGCAGTAGGGAATCATCCGCAATGGACGAAAGTCTGACGGTGCAACGCCGCGTGAACGATGAAGGCCTTCGGGTCGTAAAGTTCTGTTGTTAGGGAAGAACAAGTGCCGGAGTAACTGCCGGCACCTTGACGGTACCTAACCAGAAAGCCA
Organism: Bacillus tianshenii; assembly: GCA_020524525.2. NCBI lineage: Bacteria > Bacillati > Bacillota > Bacilli > Caryophanales > Bacillaceae > Sutcliffiella > Sutcliffiella tianshenii. The sequence continues at coordinate 3,815,962 of CP129018.1, forward strand.
CGGCTAACTACGTGCCAGCAGCCGCGGTAATACGTAGGTGGCAAGCGTTGTCCGGAATTATTGGGCGTAAAGCGCGCGCAGGCGGTTTCTTAAGTCTGATGTGAAAGCCCGTGGCTCAACCACGGAGGGTCATTGGAAACTGGGGAACTTGAGTGCAGAAGAGGAGAGTGGAATTCCACGTGTAGCGGTGAAATGCGTAGATATGTGGAGGAACACCAGTGGCGAAGGCGACTCTCTGGTCTGTAACTGACGCTGAGGCGCGAAAGCGTGGGGAGCAAACAGGATTAGATACCCTGGTAGTCCACGCCGTAAACGATGAGTGCTAAGTGTTAGGGGGTTTCCGCCCCTTAGTGCTGAAGTTAACGCATTAAGCACTCCGCCTGGGGAGTACGACCGCAAGGTTGAAACTCAAAGGAATTGACGGGGGCCCGCACAAGCGGTGGAGCATGTGGTTTAATTCGAAGCAACGCGAAGAACCTTACCAGGTCTTGACATCCTCTGACCACCCTGGAGACAGGGCTTCCCCTTCGGGGGCAGAGTGACAGGTGGTGCATGGTTGTCGTCAGCTCGTGTCGTGAGATGTTGGGTTAAGTCCCGCAACGAGCGCAACCCTTGTCCTTAGTTGCCAGCATTTAGTTGGGCACTCTAAGGAGACTGCCGGTGACAAACCGGAGGAAGGTGGGGATGACGTCAAATCATCATGCCCCTTATGACCTGGGCTACACACGTGCTACAATGGATGGTACAAAGGGAAGCAAGACCGCGAGGTGGAGCCAATCCCATAAAGCCATTCTCAGTTCGGATTGCAGGCTGCAACTCGCCTGCATGAAGCCGGAATCGCTAGTAATCGCGGATCAGCATGCCGCGGTGAATACGTTCCCGGGCCTTGTACACACCGCCCGTCACACCACGAGAGTTTGTAACACCCGAAGTCGGTGGGGTAACCTTTGGAGCCAGCCGCCGAAGGTGGGACAAATGATTGGGGTGAAGTCGTAACAAGGTAGCCGTATCGGAAGGTGCGGCTGGATCACCTCCTTTCTAAGGATTTTATATGCACCAACGGTGCAAAACGATTAAGCATGTTTCATTTTGTTCAGTTTTGAGAGAGCATTCTCTCAATCAATGTTTGTTCCTTGAAAACTAGATAACCGAAACAGAAGTAAAGATTCCTTTTTAAATTAAACCGATTTAAAGGGTATGTGCAAATGCGTTTTATGTATGATGCTCATCAATGGTTAAGTTAGAAAGGGCGCACGGTGGATGCCTTGGCACTAGGAGCCGATGAAGGACGAGACTAACATCGATATGCTTCGGCGAGCTGTAAGTAAGCGTTGACCCGGAGATTTCCGAATGGGGAAACCCACTGTCCGTAATGGGGCAGTATCATCATCTGAATCCATAGGGTGATGAAGGCAGACCCGGGGAACTGAAACATCTAAGTACCCGGAGGAAGAGAAAGCAAACGCGATTTCCCGAGTAGCGGCGAGCGAAACGGAAACAGCCCAAACCAAGAGGCTTGCCTCTTGGGGTTGTAGGACGTTCCACATGGAGTTACAAAGGAACAGGATAAGTGAAGCGGCCTGGAAAGGCCGGCCACAGAAGGTAACAGCCCTGTAGCTGAAATCCTGTTCTCTCCGGAGCGGATCCTGAGTACGGCGGAACACGTGAAATTCCGTCGGAAGCAGGGAGGACCATCTCCCAAGGCTAAATACTCCCTAGTGACCGATAGTGAACCAGTACCGTGAGGGAAAGGTGAAAAGCACCCCTGACGGGGAGTGAAAAAGATCCTGAAACCGTGTGCCTACAAGTAGTCGGAGCCCATTAACGGGTGACGGCGTGCCTTTTGTAGAATGAACCGGCGAGTTACGATCTCGTGCAAGGTTAAGTCGGAAAGACGGAGCCGCAGCGAAAGCGAGTCTGAATAGGGCGATATAGTACGTGGTCGTAGACCCGAAACCGAGTGATCTACCCATGTCCAGGGTGAAGTTCAGGTAACACTGAATGGAGGCCCGAACCCACGCACGTTGAAAAGTGCGGGGATGAGGTGTGGGTAGGGGTGAAATGCCAATCGAACTCGGAGATAGCTGGTTCTCCCCGAAATAGCTTTAGGGCTAGCCTCAAGGGAAGAGTCTTGGAGGTAGAGCACTGATTGGATGAGGGGCCCCCAACGGGTTACCGAGTTCAGTCAAACTCCGAATGCCAATGACTTATCCTTGGGAGTCAGACTGCGAGTGATAAGGTCCGTAGTCGAGAGGGAAACAGCCCAGACCACCAGCTAAGGTCCCTAAGTATACGTTAAGTGGAAAAGGATGTGGAGTTGCCCAGACAACCAGGATGTTGGCTTAGAAGCAGCCACCATTTAAAGAGTGCGTAATAGCTCACTGGTCGAGTGACTCTGCGCCGAAAATATACCGGGGCTAAACGTATCACCGAAGCTGTGGATGTTCCGCATGGAACATGGTAGGGGAGCGTTCTAAGCGCTTTGAAGCCAGACCGTAAGGACTGGTGGAGTACTTAGAAGTGAGAATGCCGGTATGAGTAGCGAAAAGACAAGTGAGAATCTTGTCCATCGAAAGCCTAAGGTTTCCTGAGGAAGGCTCGTCCGCTCAGGGTTAGTCGGGACCTAAGCCGAGGCCGAAAGGCGTAGGCGATGGCCAACAGGTTGAAATTCCTGTACCACCTCCTCACCATTTGAGCAATGGGGGACGCAGGAAGGTAGGGTGAGCACGCCACTGGATGTGCGTGTCCAAGCCGTTAGGCTGACAACGAGGCAAATCCCGTTGTCATAAGGCTGAGCGGTGATGGCGAGGGAAATTTTAGTACCGAAGTCCCTGATCCTACACTGCCAAGAAAAGCCTCTAGCGAGTGAGAGGTGCCCGTACCGCAAACCGACACAGGTAGGCGAGGAGAGAATCCTAAGATGAGCGGGAAAACTCTGGTTAAGGAACTCGGCAAAATGACCCCGTAACTTCGGGAGAAGGGGTGCTCTTTGGGGTTTATAGCCCCGAAGAGCCGCAGTGAATAGGCCCAAGCGACTGTTTAGCAAAAACACAGGTCTCTGCGAAGCCGCAAGGCGAAGTATAGGGGCTGACACCTGCCCGGTGCTGGAAGGTTAAGAGGAGGGGTTATCCTCACGGAGAAGCTCTGAATCGAAGCCCCAGTAAACGGCGGCCGTAACTATAACGGTCCTAAGGTAGCGAAATTCCTTGTCGGGTAAGTTCCGACCCGCACGAAAGGTGCAACGACTTGGGCACTGTCTCAACCAGAGACCCGGTGAAATTATACTATGCGTGAAGATGCGCATTACCCGCGACAGGACGGAAAGACCCGTGGAGCTTTACTGCAGCCTGATATTGAATTTTGGTACAGCTTGTACAGGATAGGCAGGAGCCTTGGAAGCGTGAGCGCCAGCTTACGTGGAGGCGCTGGTGGGATACTGCCCTTGCTGTATTGAAATTCTAACCCTGAGCCGTTATCCGGCTCGGAGACAGTGTCAGGTAGGCAGTTTGACTGGGGCGGTCGCCTCCCAAAAGGTAACGGAGGCGCCCAAAGGTTCCCTCAGAATGGTTGGAAATCATTCGCAGAGTGTAAAGGCACAAGGGAGCTTGACTGCGAGACCTACAAGTCGAGCAGGGACGAAAGTCGGGCTTAGTGATCCGGTGGTTCCGCATGGAAGGGCCATCGCTCAACGGATAAAAGCTACCCCGGGGATAACAGGCTTATCTCCCCCAAGAGTCCACATCGACGGGGAGGTTTGGCACCTCGATGTCGGCTCATCGCATCCTGGGGCTGTAGTCGGTCCCAAGGGTTGGGCTGTTCGCCCATTAAAGCGGTACGCGAGCTGGGTTCAGAACGTCGTGAGACAGTTCGGTCCCTATCCGTCGTGGGCGCAGGAAATTTGAGAGGAGCTGTCCTTAGTACGAGAGGACCGGGATGGACACACCGCTGGTGTACCAGTTGTTCCGCCAGGAGCATCGCTGGGTAGCTACGTGTGGACGGGATAAGTGCTGAAAGCATCTAAGCATGAAGCCCCCCTCAAGATGAGATTTCCCATAGCGTCAAGCTAGTAAGATCCCTCAGAGATGATGAGGTAGATAGGTTCGGGGTGGAAGCGTGGCGACACGTGCAGCTGACGAATACTAATCGATCGAGGACTTAACCAATTTAATTGGAATGCAAGACAACCAGTGTGCATCACAAACGCACTGCACACTTCTGTTTCACGTGTTATCTAGTTTTGAGGGAATAAATTTTCATTAGAAACATTCTTGCGTTTTTTTGCGAAATGTGTATAATGAAATTTGTCTGTTCTTTATTGAACAATACCTTCATAGTCTGGTGGCAACAGCGAAGAGGTCACACCCGTTCCCATACCGAACACGGAAGTTAAGCTCTTCAGCGTCGATGGTAGTTGGGGTTCTTCCCCTGTGAGAGTAGGACGCCGCCAGGCACATCTAATCATTCCACAGTAGCTCAGTGGTAGAGCTATCGGCTGTTAACCGATCGGTCGCAGGTTCGAATCCTGCCTGTGGAGCCATTTGGAGAGCTGTCCGAGTGGCCGAAGGAGCACGATTGGAAATCGTGTAGGCGGTCAACACCGTCTCGAGGGTTCGAATCCCTCGCTCTCCGCCAGATGAACCTTTTACTAAAACATATTATTGGCCCGTTGGTCAAGTGGTTAAGACACCGCCCTTTCACGGCGGTAACACGGGTTCGAATCCCGTACGGGTCACCACTTACTATATTGGAGGATTAGCTCAGCTGGGAGAGCACCTGCCTTACAAGCAGGGGGTCGGCAGTTCGATCCTGTCATCCTCCACCATATTCTTTAATTTATATCGTCGCGGAGTGGAGCACGTCCGAATGAACATCGGAGTATTCACTTCAGCAAACCGATTGAGCCACAACTTGAATAACCTGTCTGAAAACGGGATGGTTCTCATGTAAGGCTCAGGTTACTGAATAAAATACTTTATATTGTCGCGGGGTGGAGCAGTCTGGTAGCTCGTTGGGCTCATAACCCAAAGGTCGTAGGTTCAAATCCTGCCCCCGCAACCAAATTATTTTTACTTACTACGTTGAAACAACTTCCATGTTAGTAAAAGATGGTAGTGCAATCGTGCAACCAAATTAATTTCATTAACTATGTCGAAATACTTCCTAGCTAATGAAAAATAGTAGTGCAATCGTGCAACCAAAATACTTTTACTTACTACGTCGAAACAACTTCCATGTTAGTAAAAGATGGTAGTGCAAATGTGCAACCAAAATACTTTTACTCAGTTTTTATTCACATTTCAATTGAGTAAAACATATTAATATCTTATAAAGGTCTCGTAGTTCAGTTGGTTAGAATGCCTGCCTGTCACGCAGGAGGTCGCGGGTTCGAGTCCCGTCGAGACCGCCATTTATACATAAAGGCTCGATAGCTCAGTCGGTAGAGCAGAGGACTGAAAATCCTCGTGTCGGCGGTTCGATTCCGTCTCGAGCCACCATTTTATGCCGGTCTAGCTCAATTGGTAGAGCAACTGACTTGTAATCAGTAGGTTGGGGGTTCAAGTCCTCTGGCCGGCACCATTGGTATGGAGGGGTAGCGAAGTGGCTAAACGCGGCGGACTGTAAATCCGCTCCCTCAGGGTTCGGCGGTTCGAATCCGTCCCCCTCCACCATTTTACATAGGGGCATAGTTAAACGGTATAACTACGGTCTCCAAAACCGTCATTGTGGGTTCGATTCCTACTGCCCCTGCCAATTAATATGGCGACTGTGGCGAAGTGGTTAACGCACCGGATTGTGGCTCCGGCACTCGTGGGTTCGATTCCCATCAGTCGCCCCATTAATATTGGGCTATAGCCAAGCGGTAAGGCAACGGACTTTGACTCCGTCATGCGCTGGTTCGAATCCAGCTAGCCCAGCCATATGCGGAAGTAGTTCAGTGGTAGAACACCACCTTGCCAAGGTGGGGGTCGCGGGTTCGAATCCCGTCTTCCGCTCCAAATTAAGGCGGCATAGCCAAGTGGTAAGGCAGAGGTCTGCAAAACCTTTATCCCCGGTTCAAATCCGGGTGCCGCCTCCATCATTCTAGCCGGGGTGGTGGAATTGGCAGACACACAGGACTTAAAATCCTGCGGTAGGTGACTACCGTGCCGGTTCGAGTCCGGCCCTCGGCACCATTCTTATATTATCACGCCGGTGTGGCGGAATTGGCAGACGCGCACGACTCAAAATCGTGTTCCTTCGGGAGTGTCGGTTCGACCCCGACCACCGGTACTTAAAATAAGATCGGTAAAGATGATTCTTTCTTAAAAGAATCATCTTTTTTGTTATACAAGCATATAAAAGGCATGAGAAGATTTTTCTTCTGCATGCCTAACTGCTTTTATGATGATGTTTCTTCGAAGCTGAGTAATTTTGTTACGTCTTTGATTTCAAGAGCGCTAGCGATTAATTCAATATGTTCCTTATTAATAGTGCTGCGCTGATTGTTGCAAATCTCGCTAATCGTTGCTGGGCGAAGACGCTTATTTTCGCCGAACTTTTGCTCAATCAAGTCATTGAGTTCTTTTTGCTTCATTTTTCTTTCTTTTAGTACTTTATCAAGATTGATACGAATTTTCAATTCCATTTTGTTCAAATAAACCTCCAATGTCATTATCTGCGTTGTCAGCAAGAAAATTATATCGTGTCATCCATAGGAAAACAATCATATTATTGGTATGGGAAATATATCCTTGTAATAGGGATATAGGGGTTGTATTAATATGATAGCGGTGTTATAATGCTAAGCATCAGTTGAAAATTCTTTGCGGGTGTAGTTTAGTGGTAAAACCTCAGCCTTCCAAGCTGATGTCGTGGGTTCGATTCCCATCACCCGCTCCAATAAAAATGTGACCAACGCAGTGTTTCGTTATTTTAATGAAGCATTGCGTTTTTTATTTCATAAATTGCAATGGAGGGAGAACTTTGAACAATTTAAAGAAAAAATTGCAGAAAATTGACGGAAGAGGATACAAAGCATATAAGGAAATTCAAGGGTGCTATCAATTTTCGACATTTACGCTGGCAATCGATCATGTTCAAGGCGATCCATTTGCAAGTCCTTCAAAAATAAGAATTATTGTACAACGGGCCAAAACAAATCTCGAGAATGCGCTAACAGATAATCGACGTCGCACTCTTTCTTGTGAGGATGTATTTGCAAGAGCTGTTAGCAAAGCGATTCATAAGAAGACGTCAGGTGTTAGTGGTTCAGGCAAAAGCGGCTTAGTAACGATTGATACACCAGGTCAGGAAGTTATCGAGCGGACTGCTGTATCGATTGATGACAAGCAAGTAACTCTTTGCTTATCAGTTGGTCTGCCGGCAAGAGGACGGAAGATATTAGGACGTCAGGCAGAACAGCTTTTCTTTGAACTTATTCCTGATATATTGAAATCGTCCGTGTTTGCAGTTCCAGCTAGCGAATTAGAAGACGCAGTGCAGCTTAATGATAAGCAGCACGCGATTCGTGAATATATGAAGGCTCATGATTTGATTGCTTTTGTCGGAAATGGAGCTATTTTGCCTCGTAGCAGTGGTATTAGCAATAAGCCATTACAAACAGGAAAGGTGGTCCCGTTCACCTCTCCTTCATCACTAGAGGTGTCGATACCCGTTCCACATCAGGACGAACCAGTTACAGGGATGGGGATTAAGAAAGGGATTACGTTAATTGTCGGTGGAGGCTATCACGGTAAAAGTACATTGCTTGAAGCAATTGAGCGCGGTGTCTATAACCATGTTAGTGGGGATGGAAGAGAGTTTGTATTAACAGACCCTTCAGCTGTCAAAATTCGTGCTGAGGACGGACGAAAGGTTACAAACGTTAATATCTCGCCATTCATTAAAAATCTACCGCATGGGAAGGACACAGAGCGTTTTACAACAGAGAATGCAAGTGGAAGCACCTCACAGGCCTCAAATATTATTGAAGCGTTAGAAGCAAAGGCAGAGACGTTATTGATTGATGAGGATACAAGCGCGACAAACTTTATGATTCGGGATTCACGAATGCAGGCACTAGTCGCAAAGAATAAAGAGCCGATTACCCCATTTGTCGACAAAGTTCAGCAATTGTATAATCAATATGGTATTTCGTCGATTCTTGTCATGGGCGGATCTGGTGATTACTTTGATGCAGCAGATAAAGTTGTGATGATGGAACAGTACCTGCCGCATGACGTAACAGATGAAGCGAAGAAGATTGCCTCTGATATTGAAAATAATCGTGAAGTTGAAGGCGGCAAATCATTTGGTGAGATAAATGAACGCATTCTCTTAACGGAAAGTCTTGATTCCCGAAAAGGAAAGAAAAATAAAGTAAAAGTTCGCGGCAAAACACAGATTCAATATGGTAAGACAGATATTTTATTACATGATGTTGAGCAGCTTGTTGATGCAAGCCAAACTCGTATGATCGGTGAAATCCTCACCTATGTAGAGCAGAAGAAGCTTCTAAACGGTGGAAAGTCACTTGCACAGCTTCTAGAAGCTGTAGAGAAGCAAATTGATGAACGCGGACTTGCTTCATTTACCCGTTTTCCAGAACAGCACCCAGGCGAGCTTGCACGGCCGCGAATGCAAGAGCTTGCTGCTGCGTTAAATCGGCTGCGAACATTAGCAGTGAAGTCATAAGCTTCACGGGCTCCGTGAAAGGAGTGGCATCTATGACATATGCCCAGTTAAAAGAAGAGTTAATTGCATATAGTAAATCAATCGGTATTGATAAAATTGGGTTTGCGTCTACAGATACGTTTGATACGTTGAAGGAACGTTTGAAACAGCAGCAATCTTTGAACTATCAATCAGGCTTTGAGGAAAGTGATATTGAGAAGCGAACCGAGCCAGTGTTGTTGCTGCCGAAAGCGCAATCCATTATTTCAATTGCATTAGCCTATCCCTCTAAGATGAAAGGTGCACCGAGAAGTACGCGAAAAGAACCGCGTGGGCTATTCTGTCGGGCCTCTTGGGGGAAGGACTATCATCATATTCTGCGTGAAAAGTTAGCGCTGCTTGAACAGTTCCTACAAGAAAAGGTACCTGATGCAGCGTGTAAATCAATGGTAGATACAGGCGAGCTGTCAGACCGGGCTGTTGCTGAGCGTGCAGGTATCGGCTGGAGCGCGAAGAATACATCAATAATAACGCCTGAATTTGGCTCCTATGTGTATTTAGGTGAGATGGTTACGAATATTCCATTTGAACCTGATACGCCGATAGAAGAGGAATGTGGCTCTTGTACGAAGTGTATTGATGCATGCCCAACTGGTGCGATTGTGGAGGGCGGTCAGCTAAATTCACAGCGCTGCATTGCCTTTCTAACGCAAACGAAAGGTTTCCTCGAAGATGAATTCCGTGTTAAGCTCGGGAATCGCATTTATGGCTGCGATACGTGCCAAACAGTGTGCCCGAAGAATAAGGGGAAGGATTTTCACTTACATCAAGAAATGGAGCCAGATCCTGAGACGGTGAAGCCTTTGCTTAAGCCGCTTTTGCAGATTAGCAATCGCGAATTCAAAGAAAGGTTCGGCTCAATCGCAGGCTCGTGGCGTGGCAAGAAGCCAATTCAGCGCAACGCCATTATTGCACTAGCTCATTATAAGGATCAAACAGCGGTCCCGATCTTAGAAAAGTTGTTAAGAGAGGATCCGCGTCCTGTGATTCGTGGAACCGCAGCATGGGCAATCGGCAAGATTGGCTCAGAAACGGCACTTGATATCCTAATAAAGGCTAAAATGGAAGAAAAAGATGGAAAAGTCGCAGAAGAAATCCAAAAAGGGCTGAATATGCTAGCTAATCAGGATTCTTCGGACTCGAACCCAATTACTAAATAAGGTAAAATTAAAAATGGTTGTCCAAATAGTTTTTGTACCTTTAAAGGCATATGTAATTCGTGTTATAATTTGAAAAATATTGTTTAAAAAGAAGGGATAAGGATGACAAAAGAACCCTTATACTATGGTTCAATGGACAGTCCATTTGGTCCGTTGACGATTGCGCGAACGAGTGAGGGTGTCTGCCGAATTATGTTTGGTTCGATTGAGGAAAGCAATTCAACATTGAAGATTTGGATGAAGAAATATTTGCAGAAGGATGAATTGATTTTCGATGAAACAACACTTATCCCAGTATATGAGCAATTGACAGATTACTTTAATGAAGAAAGACAGACATTTGATTTTGAACTAGACATGTATGGAACGCCTTTTCAATTGAAGGTATGGGAGGCTTTGCAAGAAATTCCTTATGGAGAAACGTATTCCTATAAGGATGTCGCGCAAGCCATTCATGCTCCGAAAGCAGTTCGTGCTGTAGGATGTGCTGTGAACAAGAACCCATTGCCAATTGTTATTCCGTGTCATAGGGTTATAGGAAGTAATGGTTCATTGGTCGGTTACAATGGAGGCTTAGATAAGAAAGAGACATTATTAGGAATCGAGCATGCGCTTGAGCATGTGATGTTATAGCAGGGGCAATTGATGCGCCTGTTTTTTTATTTGTTCTCAATGCTTCATCCCTTGCATAAAATTTTTCTATAAAGCTTGTAAGGGGCGGTGGCACGGTGTGAAGTGGCTGGAAATGTTAAAGGAAGGAACGTCTCTTCGTTTTGATTATTTGATTAATAGTCGAAATGAAGAGCTTCTTAATGAAGACGAGCGCATGGTGTACAACCGGAAACAACAGTTGTTTGAGAAAAGGAAAGCGGTTATTGTAAAGTCAAATGCTGAAGCTGTTGTAACGAGGCAAATGAACGTGTCCGGCAGGCATATTGTTCATTATCAATTGCAGGTAGAGCATCTTGTGAAGCAGCAGGATTTTTTTTATGTAGAAGAAGGGATTGAACAGCGGCGAGCGGTCTTTGAGAAAGGAAAGCTGTTGGAAGACCAGCTATTAGTAGTGAAAAGGCCACAGTCAGTTGAGGAGATTTCTTCAGGGAATGCAGAGGAACGGGTGACGTATAAGTATGATCGGCGAGCGGCTGTCCAATATGCAGAAAAATGGTGGAATGGGCGAAACCCAGCTTATCGGACATTTGATGTAGATTGTACAAATTTTATTTCACAGTGCTTACGCGCAGGCGGGGCACCAATGACGGGCTATCCAAATCGCGGAAGAGGCTGGTGGTATAGCGGTAATTCATGGAGCTATAGCTGGGCTGTTGCTCATTCGCTGCGATGGTATTTAAGCGGGGCAAAGCAAGGACTGCAGGCAAAAGAAATGAGCTCTGCGAGAGATTTGGTCCTAGGAGATGTGATTTGTTATGACTTTGAGGGTGACGGGAAATGGGATCATAATACAATTGTTGTCGCTAAGGATGCAAATGATGAACCACTTGTGAACGCCCATACGAATGACAGCCGGATGCGTTATTGGAAATACGAAGATTCAGCCGCATGGACACCGAATATTAAATATAAATACTTCCACATTCTTTCAAGCGAATAAATGGCGTGTGCCCGCTTCTTTTGCCGAAATGAAAAAGGTGCTATAATAAGAAGGCTAAAAAAAGAAAGCAAGATGGAAGAGGTGGGTGCCAATGGGAGTGCATGTTGTACTGTATCAACCTGAAATTCCGGCTAACACGGGAAATATCGCCCGTACATGTGCCGCAACGAATTCAACATTGCATTTAGTTCGCCCGTTGGGGTTTTCAACTGATGACAAAATGCTAAAACGCGCTGGCCTGGATTATTGGCAGTATGTTGATGTGCGTTATTATGATTCATTAGAAGAGCTATTCGAGAAGAACTCCGACGGCGAGTATTTCTATTTGACGAAGTTTGGTGAGCGTTCACATACTTCATATGATTACAGCGATGGAGATAAAGATTATTTCTTTATGTTTGGAAAAGAAACGACAGGCTTGCCTGATGAATTAATCGAAGCGAACAAAGAGCGCTGTCTACGACTGCCGATGACAGAAAACGTTCGCTCGCTAAACCTTTCGAACACAGCTGCAATTTTAATCTATGAAGCGCTTCGTCAACAAAATTATCCCGGACTTATATAAAAAAAAACGACCACTTAGGTCGTTTTTTTTTCGATCATTCCTTATTTTGTTTTGCCTGGCTTGTCATTATATCCAGCTGTGAAGATTGCAGCTAGGTAGCTTACTGTAACAACCATAATTAATGCGAATTTCATGGAATAATCCTCCTTCTGTCAATTGCTCACAATACATCTACGATAATCTTATTATAGCCCAATTTTTCCTTTATGTGAATGTAAAGTATGGACAAATTCTAACAACATTCTGAGTCTACCTATTCGTAACTTTTCCGATTATTCGTTATAATAGTGAAAGAATAGAACTTTTCAGAAAAAAGGAGGATTTTTTCATGTACGTTGTTATGAATGAACTTCACCTTCCAAAGGAAGCAAAAGAACCAATGAAGAAGCGTTTCGGCGCTAGCGCTGACAACATGAAAGAAGTGCCTGGCTGCATCGAATTCATGTTCTTAGACAACGAGAAAGAAGACGGCAAACTAATCGTCTTCACAAAATGGGAATCAAAAGAAGACTACGAAAATTGGGTAAACAGCGAAGCATTCCGCAAAGCCCACTCAGAAGGCGGCAAACAAGGCGGAGGCGGCCAAGGTGGCCAAGGCCAACCAGGCGGCAACGAGCTTCACGCATACGAAGTTGTATATCATACATAAGAGAGAGGAACTGACTGTCATTTGTGGCAGTCAGTTTTTTTGTGGTTTTTTGATTAAATATAGATGAAGCGGTGGAAGGATTATTTTAAAATTTAAGAAAATTTTAAGGGATATTTAAGAGAAATATAAGAACGGCTTGGTATAATCACGCTATATAGTAAGTTAATTATTGTAACTTAGGGGGAGTTAATTATGCATCCGGCCATTGATATTGATTTGAAGTTGAAGCATGGTTTCCGTTCTTTATTTCCAGAGTATGCTAAGCAACTAGAAGGTGCTAAGAGTCAACAAGAAGTTCAAAAGCTACATACTGCGTTTGTTGAGGAAAAAAAGCAGGCATTAGCTGAGGCTTTGGGGAAGGATTTATCAGAACTTAAAGATAGTGACCAGACAGCTCCTATTCCCTTAAAACAAGAGACCTATGAAATTTTGAAAAATGCAACTGGTGATGAAATTAAAAGGCAGTTACATGTATTAATTGATGGGCTTCAACGTCTTAAAGGTATGGAAGATGATGATGCTGGGGTCGTTACTGCTCAAATTTTACTTTCTGGTGCACTTGGGATAGGGGCACTATCAACTTCAACTGTAGTAGCTAAACTAGCTACTGGGGCAGTAGAAGCTATCGCAGCTTTCACTGGGGTTACTGTTGCAACGGTTACTGCAGTTGTCGCTGTTGCATCGCTAGTTATTGTGGCTGTTATAATTCCTATTATTTATTTTATGGAAAAGCCAGCGAATGCAATTGTATTATTAATTAATGAACTAGACAAGCCGTTAGTATTTGCAGGAGATCATAACATACATGGCAAACCTATGTTGATGACAACGCCAATTCCTGAAGGTGTTGTAATCCCAGATGTTGCTACATATCCTGTGGCTGGATTAATTGCAACTGAGAAGAGAGACAATGCTTTAGTAGGCACGCAATATGGGTTTACAATGCAATATGGTAACACAGGTACTAAGTTCTCCTTTGGTGTTGAATGTCCGTTGACGTCAATTTACTCAGATAATAATTGTTATTGTGCAATTGATGAAAGTGCAAAAACAGTAGCTGAAAGAACCACTGATAAGAACAAGCAATTCTGGGAAGCTGAGAAAGACGGATTCAAAGTAAGTATTCGTTGTAATTCAGGCAGTGGATCCATTGCATATTATGTAGCAAGAGCATACAAAGCATAAATACAAAATAACCGATTACCTAAACTGGTAGTCGGTTATTTTTATGATCACATAATTCCTCTGCTCTTTCTTGTTTCGTTCGTGACTGAAGTCAGTTTTTTCATCCTCCCCTTCAATCTTTTTTCAGGCATGTTTCGTTTTGGTCGAGCATAGATTGAGAATAAACCGCTAGCTTGAAAGATGCCAGATGAGGAGGTACTGCATGGATATTTTAAAAAGGATTGAAGAGTACCGTGAGGAAGAAAGAAGTTTGCAATGGGAAGGTACCTTCGCGGAGTATTTAGAAATTCTTAAGGAACGTCCCGAAGTTGCCCAGTCTGCTCATGCACGGGTTTACAATATGATAAAAGATGCGGGTGTTGAAGAGGAAGAAGACAAAGGCAAGAAGTTTAAGTTTTTCAGTAATGATATGTATGGCATCGATGAAGCGGTTGAAAGACTTGTTGAAGAATATTTTCACCCTGCAGCGAAACGATTGGATGTTCGTAAGCGGATTCTGTTGTTAATGGGGCCTGTAAGTGGCGGTAAGTCGACGCTTGTTACGTTGCTGAAGAGAGGGCTTGAACAGTACTCTCGGACAGAGGAAGGCGCTGTTTATGCGATTAAGGGCTGTCCAATGCATGAGGATCCCCTTCACTTGATTCCACCACATTTACGTGAAGCATTTTATCAGGAGTATGGCGTTCGGGTTGAAGGGAATTTGTCTCCGTTGAACTTGATGAGGCTTGAGGAAGAGTATGGGGGAAGAATTGAAGATGTAATGGTTGAGCGTGTCTTCTTATCAGAGGATAAGCGGGTTGGGATTGGAACGTTTAGTCCGTCTGATCCGAAGTCGCAGGATATTGCGGACTTAACTGGGAGCATTGATTTTTCAACGATTGCTGAGTATGGTTCAGAGTCTGACCCGCGTGCATACCGCTTTGATGGAGAGCTTAATAAGGCGAACCGCGGGATGATGGAGTTCCAGGAGATGCTGAAGTGTGATGAGAAGTTCTTATGGCACTTACTGTCACTGACGCAGGAAGGAAATTTCAAAGCTGGCCGTTTTGCATTAATTAGTGCAGATGAGCTGATTGTGGCGCATACGAATGAGGCGGAGTATCGTTCGTTTATTTCGAATAAGAAAAATGAAGCGCTCCACTCTCGTATTATTGTGATGCCGATTCCTTATAACCTTAAGGTGACACAGGAAGAGCGAATTTATCAGAAAATGATTCGTGACAGTGATATGGCGCATGTGCATATTGCTCCGCATACGTTAAAGGTTGCGGCGATGTTTACGATTTTGACGAGGCTGAAGGAGCCGAAGAAATCAGGCGTTGATTTGATTAAGAAGATGCGCTTGTACGATGGGGAAGATGTTGAAGGCTTCAATGATGTGGATGTCGAAGAAATGAAGCAAGAATTCTCGGATGAGGGGATGAAAGGGATTGACCCTCGTTATGTTATTAACCGTATTTCATCCGCGATTATCCGCAAAGAAGTCCCGACAATTAATGCGCTTGACGTACTGCGCAGCTTGAAGGATGGCTTAATGCAGCATGCCTCTATTTCAGAGGAAGACCGGGAGCGGTACTTGAATTTCATTTCAGTGGCGCGTAAGGAATACGATGAGTTGGCGAAGAAAGAAGTACAGAAGGCATTTGTTTATTCCTATGATGAATCAGCGAAGACGCTTATGGATAACTACCTTGATAACGTCGAGGCTTACTGTAATAAAAACAAAATTCGCGACCCGTTAACAGGTGAAGAGATGAATCCAGATGAGAAATTGATGCGCTCAATTGAGGAGCAAATTGGAATCTCTGAAAATGCGAAAAAAGCGTTTCGTGAAGAAATTCTTATCCGCATTTCAGCATACGCTCGCAAAGGGAAAAGGTTCGATTACAATTCACATGAACGCCTTCGCGAAGCCATTCAGAAGAAGCTGTTTGCGGACTTGAAGGATGTTGTGAAGATTACGACATCCACGAAGACACCGGATGAACAGCAGTTGAAGAAGATTAATGAAGTTGTTGCGACGTTGATTGATGAATACGGCTATAACTCCACATCTGCCAATGAATTACTGCGTTATGTTGGAAGCTTACTGAACCGCTAAAGAACGAAAAAGTCGTGCCTTGTCAGGTGGCACGGCTTTTTTGTTTTTTCCTATCTAATTCCTTAGAATATAAATCCAGTCTAAAAGAAAACGCACTTCTTTCAGTTATGCTGTCTCTAATTGAATTGCCTCACGATAAGCTCTTAGTGAGTGGTCAATGATTTCATTCATAAATGCTTCATCTGCTTCGCGAAGCAATTTTTGCGCAAAATTCCATGCGTTTTCTTCGATTTGCAGAGCGATTTTCTTTCGTTCAAGGTCAGAAACGACATCTAATTGATCGGCTAACGCTTCCAATTGAGAGTCTTCAGCATGGCCGAGTTCATGAGCAAAGACAATCGCAAAGTATTCTGGGAAACGGTCTAATGATGAAAAGAGTCGTACACATTGTTCCTTAATATCTTCTATATATAAAGTAATTGTATGAGTCCCTATATTGTATTTTCCGCCAGCAAGCTTTTTGCCGGGAAAATGTTTTTCTAATATTACATTTGCTGTACTTCCAGAGCGTTGTAGGATTAGGTGAACGTATTTTTCTAGCTGCTTATTTTCCAAGTTCATTCTCCTCGCAATAAATCTACAGAGAATATTATATAGGAAATAAGCAACTAAGCAAACATTATTACCCTTTTTTCATTTTTTCTAAACAAAAAGCCGCCTCAATAGAAGCGGCTTATGCTTATTCTTCTGGCAATTCGCGGGCAATAAAGCGAATGATATTTACTTTGTCATTATTGTTCTTTGCTTCGATATAGACATCATTGCCGCCAGCTTGATAATGGAGAAGCCACCCGCCGTTTTTTTCATTTAACCCTTCATACTCAGGTTCGCCAAGGACATCTTTAATTTCATCAAGCGACATGCCTGGGTGAACGCCAAACATTGTAAGTTCATCTGTTTTCAATTCAACGGCATTTAAGCGAGGGTCATAGGGAGGTAAGGAGAGGTTAAAGTGTTCATAAATAAGATAATTCGTTCCTTCGAACGCTCCCTCTTCTTGAGGTTCTCCGTATTCTTTAACAATCTCTTCTTTTGTTGCCCCTAATGATACACGAAGGCCGTCAAGCTTCCCTTGAGCGAAATCTTCTAATGATAAGGAAGGCTTCGTCTCTTGTGGAGGAGCAGGTTCAGATTCTTCTGGCGTTTCGGTTTCTTGGACGTCGTCTGCAGGAGGTTCTGGCGTTTTCGCTGTTTCATCGCTGCAGGCGCTTAATACGAACATCAATAATAAAAATAATAACAATGGCACCTTGAATTTCATCTTGTTTTCACCACCTATATGAAATTGTATTCATAGAAAATATTATATAAATAGGCGAAAACATTCAACATAACCATGTTATATTTTTCATTTCTGGACAAAGAAGTAGGTGTAGTGAAACAATTAGGGAAAGAGGATCGTAGATTGTAATAGATTAGGAGGAGATTGGATGAAGCTTACGGCGATACGGCATTTGCCGACAGAATGGAATGAAAGCGGCCTTCTACAAGGAAGTCGTGATATCCCGATTATTTCGTCAGTATCAGATGAAATGATGATGAAAATAGGCAAAAATAAAGAACAACTCGCGTTAGGCGCACCTTATGACATGATCTTAACGAGTGGTCTAGTAAGAACCCAGCAGACAGCGGAGCTGCATGGTTTCACTGATTATAAAGCAGAGCCACTGTTAAATGAACTTGATTTCGGGGAACTAGAAGGAAAGCATAAGGATCTGTTGCTTGAACGCTGGGGACATGAATGGCGGAATGAGCCGCATACACTTACATTCGGAGAGCGGATGACAGATATGGAGAAGCGAATTCGTACGTTTCTAGAGCATTACCAGAAGTACGAGAATATCTTAATGTTTGGGCATGGAACATGGCTGCGTGCATTGCGTGCTCTCTATGAAACAGGCGAAATAAAGTCGATGAATCAGCAGATGGTCGCAAACTGTGACTTGCTGACCTTTGATTTGCAGGATTCGAAGATTACAAGTTAGGAGGGGCTGACGATGTCGATCCTCAAGGTTGTCTTTGGTATTTGCTTTCTAGCACTTGTCGGTTCACTGATTTATCAGTTCTTGACGGTCATTCAGAAGCTGAAAAATCAAAAAGAGCTTGCCTTTCCGATTATTGAACACGATGCAGAGCATCTCTTAAGTCCGAATCATGCTAAGGTTGCTCCGCCGAACTTGAAAGCGCAGAAAGGGAACATTATTATTTGGGGGTTAATTATCCTTATTCTAACAGTGGTCGCATTCTTTATTATGATAAGTGAAAAGGTAGATATCTTCGCCTTTCTCTTACTGCTTGTTCCGTTAGCCAATACACCGAGGTTAATCTCACTGTTTGCGATCAGTGATGAGGGTGTTATTTGTGGCGAGCGTTTCTTGAAATGGAATCGTGTAAAGTCATTTCAGTTTATTCCGATTACGCCGAACCATAAGTATTATGGGTATTCACGCCAAACGAATGAGGGCTATGAGTTAAAGCTGAGTGCGCGAGTCTTTTTTCCGATTAGTTATATTGTAACCTCAGAAGAAACGAAAGAACGGCTTAGCGATGTGTTGCACAGTTTTAATGTGATTGAAAAGGATGAACAAGGCGAGCGAATTGATTGAAACAGAATTGAATGCTTGGCTGTTTATTTTCTTCGTGAAGGGGTAGATATAAAATAGAGGTGATAATCGATGAAAAAGGATGAAGTTAAGAAACCGAAGAATAGCTCAATGGCAGCGGACGAGAAGCAAATGAAAGAGCACGGTGATATGATGGAACGCATGTCCACCAATGATGAAGTGAAAGATAGAGGCCGCCGCCCTGACCCAAAGCAGCATGATAAGACGAAATAATAGATACAGCCTGTCGTGAACGAAAACGGCAGGCTTTTTTATTTTGCAAAAAAACAGCTTGCCGAATGTTTGTGTTTGTATTAATTTGAAGTAAAGACAGCTATCAAAACAGGGGGAGTTATTTCATGAAGAATCGGGCATGGGTTATCATTGATTATACGAATGATTTTGTTGCAAATGACGGTGCATTAACCTGCGGAAATCCTGGACAAAGAATCGAGCCGCATATTGCAAGGCTGACTCAAGCGGCCATTGACATCGGTGATTTTGTCGTATTTGCGGTCGATCTTCATAAGGAGGACGATCCTTACCACCCTGAAACACGGCTCTTCCCACCGCACAATATCGGACATACAGAAGGGCGTCTGCAATATGGTAAGCTTGAATCAATCTATCAAGAACATCGCTATGAGAAGAATGTTTATTATATGAATAAAACAAGGTACAGCGCTTTTTGCGGGACAGACTTGGAATTAAAGCTGCGCGAGCGCGGTGTTACTGAGCTTCATTTGCTTGGTGTTTGTACCGATATTTGTGTCTTGCATACAGCTATTGAGGCTTATAATAAGGGGTTTGAATTAGTTATTCATCGAAATGCAGTCGCAAGCTTTGATGAACAGGGACATGAGTGGGCGCTAGGGCATTTTAGAAGTGTGCTTGGTGCTGAAATCGTAGATTAAAATAATAGAAAAGGGGATGAATGGATGAAGGTTGTCATAGCCCCCGATTCATTTAAAGAGAGCTTAACGGCTCTGGAAGTGGCACAGTGTATGGAGGATGGCTTCAAAGAAGTGTTTCCGAATGCTGAGTACGTGAAGGTCCCGTTAGCTGATGGCGGAGAGGGCACGGTTCAGTCATTAGTGGATGCAACAGCTGGGAAAATAAGAACAGCTATTGTAACAGGTCCGCTCGGTGAGAAGGTGTCTGCCTTTTACGGAATGCTTGGTGATGGAAAAACAGCTGTAATTGAAATGGCAGCTGCTTCTGGTCTGCATCATGTACATGAAAGTGAGCGAAACCCACTGAAGACAACGACATTTGGAACAGGAGAATTACTTCTGGATGCTGTAAGAGAAGGTGCGGAGCATGTGATTATTGGACTCGGGGGAAGCGCAACAAATGACGGAGGTGCAGGAATGGCGCAAGCCCTTGGTGTCCGCCTCCTTAATGCCTCGGGAGAAGAAATCGGCTATGGCGGTGGGGCGCTATCTGAATTGGCTTCCATAGATCGAACAAACTTGAACCCACTCTTTCACAATGTCACAATCGAGGTTGCTTGTGATGTGGATAATCCACTCACTGGTCCAAAGGGTGCCTCTTACGTCTATGGACCGCAAAAAGGTGCAACAGAAAGTATGATGCAAACACTTGATGAAAACTTAACTCACTTTGCCGAAATTGTTAGTAGAGATATAGGAAGAAATGTACGGGATGTGAAGGGAGCCGGAGCAGCTGGAGGGTTAGGTGCTGGTTTGCTCGCTTTCTTGCCTTGTGAATTAAGAAGAGGAATCGACATCGTATTTGAAGCGGTGGAGCTTGAGGAGAAGTTAAGTGGTGCTGATTTCGTAATTACTGGTGAAGGAAGAATCGACCATCAGACGATTTACGGTAAGACACCAATCGGCGTAGCGAAAGCTGCTAAGAAGTATCAACTTCCTGTCATTTGCATTGCAGGCAGTATTGGTGATGGCAGTGAGGTAGTATACGAACACGGAATTGATACCTTATTTAGCGTCGTAAATCGTCCTGGCACATTACAGGGCGCACTAGACCACGCAAAGGAAAACATTAAGAGTACTACAAGTAATGTCGCAAGGTTAATGAAATTAGCTATACATACATAAGGAAAAGCAGCTCATCTGGGGCTGCTTTTTAAAATGATATAAGCTCGATTAGGCCATCACTTCTTCTTCTGTATGCTCTTCGACTGTATAATACTCTGCATCATACGTACAAATGGCATCGCCTTTTATCGTCACAATACGTTCAGGTGTTAAGGCAATAATTGTTTCACTTGAGGGAATTGGGGTTTTCATTAACGCTTCCTCCTTGGATGTGTTAATGTGGTGTGTAGAGGTTTCTTCCTTTGGTAGACTATTCCCTGCTTTATCCTATTTAAAACAGATCGCAAGTTTCGCAAGAGCTAAGAAATTGATAAAAAACTAGACAAGCTTCGACAACACCAATATACTGAAAACTAACAATTGAATGAGTTGTTAAATAGGTGCTGGGCTAATCAAAGCTCAGCTTAAAAGGGAAGTTCGGTGCAAATCCGACACGGTTCCCGCCACTGTAAGTCAGAGCGACCTGTAGAAACCACTGTGAATAACGGGAAGGTACAGGAAGCGACGAAGATAAGTCAGGAGACCTGCCTATTCGACATAAATGCGAATTGCCCTACGGGATATAGGGGAGGTGCTTGTTAAGATCTATTTAAAGGAATATTTCTAGCATTCGAACCTCTCCAGGTGCGAGTGCTTTTTTTATTTTGATAAACGGTTAAAAATAACAAACGAAGGTTATGTATTAAGCAATGAGAGGAGAAGATAAGATGCAAAACCAACACTTAAGTCAATATGTCGATTCGCTTGGAGCGGTGCTCGTTGTTTATCCGACAAAGGGGAAATTAGCAAAGCGGTATGTGGAGTTGAAGAATGATATTTTAGACAATACGACAAAGCACGAACAAGAAACTGAACTAAATATCCTCGATCAAGCATATGAAATTGTAACTTCAAGTTTTTTATCATAGGAGTCGATGGAAATGACACTACAAAGAAAATATGAGCAAAAACAGACTAGTGCAGCAAAAGCAGTTGAGTTTATTGAGCAAGGAGACGATCTCATTGTTCCAATACTTGTCGGCGAACCACCGGCATTATTGGATGCGCTCCCACATTATGATGGACTTCGTGGGAACCGTTTGTTTCAAATGCTCTCATCTCGACCAGTGATGCAAATTGACGAAGAACGGCTGAAAATCATTTCAATGTTTCTTGGAAAAGATGAACGCAGGGCCTTTCATGCGGGGGAGATTGATTTACTGCCAAATCACTTTTCCGATGTGCCTGCGCTTTTACAAGAAATCACAAGTAATCAGGTTATTATGGCAACTGTTTCTCCGATTGATGAGGAAGGGTACTTCTCTCTTGGTACAAACTGCGATTATATTGCACCGCTATTGAAAACGGCGAAAACAATCTTAGTAGAAGTGAACAAGCAGATGCCGCGTACATATGGTGAAAATCAAATTCATATTGATGAGGTTAAGGCGATTGTCGAAAATGACCTGCCATTACCAGTCGCAGGTGAACCCCTTATCACAGAAAAAGACGCAAAGATCGGAAGCTATGTTGCAGATTTAATTCACAATGGGGATACGATTCAAATTGGTTTCGGAGCTATCCCGAATGCGGTTATGGATTATTTGAAGAATCATCGTAACTTAAGCGTAGCAACCGAAATGATTCCTGATAAGCTTGTCGACTTAATCGAAAGCGGTGCTGTCAGCAATCTTTCAAGGAAAACATACGAAGGCAAAACGACGGGCACATTTGCGTATGGGTCGAAGCGGCTCTATGAGTTCTTACATGAAAACAAAGACGTATACATGCTGCCAGTGAACAAAACAAACGATATTACTTCAATCGCAAATGAAGGAAACATCGTTACTATTAACGCTTCCGTGGAAATAGACTTCCTAGGTCAATGTAATTCAGAAAAGGTTGGCAAAATGTATTGGTCCTCAACCGGCGGCCAAGCGGAATTTGGCATTGGCGCACGCATTGCTGAGGGAGGCAGGGGCATCATCTGCCTGCATTCCACCGCAAAGAACGGACAAATCTCAAAAATTGTCCCAACAATAGCTGCCGGAACACCAATCTCAACCTCAAAAAATGACATCGACTACGTTGTTACCGAATACGGTGTGGCAAAGCTCCGCGGGAAAACAATCCGCGAACGCACAAAAGCACTGATTAACATCGCCCACCCGAAATTTAGAGACGAACTAGAACACACCGCAAAAGAAATGGGATATTTGCTTTAATCGATTACCTCCTGAGCCAGAAAGCTTCGGGAGGTTTTTTATGTGAAAAAATAGGACAATATTCCCTCCTCTCATGGTACAATAAAGCAATACTTAAATGTAAGAAAATGGAGGGGTTTGTATGAAAAGATATTTCATCATGGTATTCGCACTACTATTTGTTTTATTCGCACCTACAAATGAAACGGGAGCAATGGAGAAAGAGACATTAAACGGAGGCGTTATTATTAATAGTAAAACGCTAGTTCCGATGCGAGGAATCTTTGAATCATTAGGCGCCACAGTAAATTGGGATGGAAGTACGAAAACAATTTCTGGTGTGAAAGGACAAAAGACAATCATTTTGCAAATCAATAACAAAACAGCAAAGATTAATGGTTCAAAAACAAGCCTAAGTGTACCGCCCAAGGTTATTAATCAAAAAACAATGATCCCGCTGCGCTTTGTAGCCGAGTCACTTGGAGCTCAAGTGAATTGGGATAAGGAAAACAGCCAAGCGATTATCACTACTGCCGAAAAAACAATCATCGTAAACGTAGCAACAAGTGTAACAAAATCCTATTTAAACGACCCAACAAAGATTTATGTTTATCAAAGCATGGACGGTCATTATGGTGGAGAAACATGGATGTTAATGTTCGAAAGACATGAACGCGGCGCCCAAATCTGGAAAGGCATTTTCTCTGATACGACATACACGTATTATTTTGCAGAAGATAAAGAAAGTCTGTTCATAGGCTTCTATGAATCTGATGGTGATATCGCAATTAAATACCCAGCTAAAGTAGGACAAACTTGGACAACAGGGTATGAAGGAGAGACAAGTACAAATACAATTATCTCAACAAATGCAACAATCAAAACCCCAGCAGGAACATTCAACAATGTCGTTACTGTAAAAGATAGTGATGGATACTACTCCTACTATGCGCCAAATGTAGGCCGTGTCGCAACAAAACGAATGACAGAAAACGGTCTTGCGACGACTAGTGTATTGAAAGAATTGAGGTAAGGGTAATGGAAGCAAGGTTCTCAGGGGGGGCCTTGTTTTTTTGTGTATGCTTATTGAAAAGCTTTAGAATTAATGGATACGAAATATCTTCCTACCCGTTATATTATTTATCATTTTCACTTCTCAAATTGAGATGACTTTACATAAGATAACGGCCGTTGCTTAAACCTTTTAAAGGGATTGATGGAGAAAAGTAATATGTTTGAGAAGGTGGAGTGAAAATGAATAAGTGCGGCTGAGAAATACTCAGAGCTATGGGTTAAGGAACAGAAGACTTTCGATAAAAAATACATTTACACATGTTTTTTTAAGGAAATAATGTATAATAATAGACATAAAATACTTTTTATGTAAAAGAGTGGGTGGTTAAAATAGGGATTATTCGACAAGAGGTATATGAACATTATTTGAATGACCATATTGGAGAAGAGTCACTCTTAGTTCCTTTTCTCAGTTTATTTGACGTGACTTATGGACAAGCATATACATCTTTTAGAACCTCAGTATCTATGTATTTTTTGTCTCCAGAAGAGCATACGAAATGGATATTTGGATTTGAACAGGAAGTTCTCTTGGTGTACGTTCCTCATACGGGGTTTGAAGGCAGGGTCACACAATTAGTTAGAGAAATTATGTCTTCTTTACCAGCTAAAGGTCGGGTGGATAACCTCTGTTATATTCTAGTTTCTGATGAAAAAAAGATCCGTGAATTAGTTATAAATACTCTTACTTCCTCAGCCCATACAAAAAATATCATTCCATTCTATAGAAAAGAATTATATAAACAACAAGATGACTGGTTTGTTCGTAGAAGGTTAACAGAAGCGATGTTTTCTCGAGACTTATTTGATGTTACTCAGGCTATGATTGAAGATACTTTCTACTTTGGCCGCACCCAATTTATTTCTAGTTTAATAGATAGGTTCAAACGGGGACAGAATTCTACTATGTTTGGGCTTCGGAAGTTAGGAAAAACATCAACTATTTTTAAAATGCAGGGAATAATAAAAGCAACAAACATTGGTATTTCTACACTTATTAATGGTACTGACACTAAAATATATGACAAACATTGGTGGCAACTTCTTGAAGAAATTCTAAGAAAGGTGGCAGAAGAGGCAACAATCTCTTTGCCGAAAGGTTTATCTGAATCTTTTACTCCTGAGAATGCTTCTGAAAAATTCTCTAATGGAATGGACTTTATACTGAAAAGACTAGAAATACCAAACAACCGCATTTTAGTTATTATTGACGAAATAGAGCATATATCACCAGAAACTTGCATACGTTCACCACATTGGAATGAAGAGTTTGTCCCTTTTTGGCAGACAATTCGCGCTTATCAAACAACTAATTCTAAAATTTCCTTTTTATTAGTAGGTGTAAACCCTAAGTGTGTTGAAACAGTGTCGATTGGCAAGGTGGACAATCCTATTTTTGGGTTATTTCCAACACTGTTTCTACCTTCGTTTAATAGAAAAGAAGTTAGGGACATGGTAAGAACATTAGGTAGATATATGGGAATGAAATTTGAAGAAGACTGCTATGAGTATCTACGTAGTCGCTATGGCGGTCATCCTATGCTTATTAGGTTAGCGTGTAGCTGGGTTAAAAAGGACCTTGATGCTAAAGGGGAGAAAATTCCTTTTAAAATAAAATTAGATAGTCTAAAAGAAACAGAGTCCTCAAGGGATAAGTCCCTCGTTCCTTGGGCAAGGCATATTGTAGAAGTTTTAACTATTTGGTATTCAATTGAATATGAATTGCTTGAAATTCTTTGCATGAATGAAATTAGTGATTATAATGAACTTGTTTCTAGTGACCCAGAGATTCACAAACACCTTGTTGGCTATGGTTTGGTTTCTGAAGAAGAGCATCCTAAAATATTAAATGCAATTGTTCAAGATTATATGGTTAGACAAGTTCAAAATAAAAAAGAAGGGTCAAAAGATGAAGATCAAACAACTAATTCTTATGAGTCAGATCCTCAAGCAAAGTGGTCTACAGAGTTGGAAAAACTGCTTGATACAGTGACTCATTCAAGGACGTTTTGTATTGATATGGCTACCGCATTAGGGCTATCTCCTTTGTTTAATGATGATAAAATCAGAATAAGTGTTAAGTTATCAGATTTTCGTGTAACAGCCCTTAGTGGAAGTAGAACTCAGTTTGAAAATGCTATTAATACTTTAAACCAAGTATTTGTTGAATGCGTATCGCTTTCAAAGAAGGAATTAGAGCGGTTATATCCAAAATATTGGGGTATACATGAAAAAATTCGTTGTCTTCGCCACTTTTTTCACCATTCTGAATTAAGTGATGAGAATGTGAAAAAAGTTGCTATACAAGCGATTTTACAAATAGTTGGTTCTTTTCCTTCGATGAGAAGTGACTGGGAGCAACTGCATTTAGGGTTAATGAATGAACTTGTTTTGGGTCTTCAATCAATACAACATAATATGTTTGCTCACTCAAGTAAACAAAAAGTATAATATAGGTGATTATTGACTTTGAATGTTATTGTAAATCACTGGAGTTAAGGATTTCGAATTAAAAGGGGGAAGTGTGTTTTATAAAAGAGTTTTATTATAGTTCATATATAACTTAACCACAAACTAAACTCATTTCACCCAATCCTCCTTCCGTAAATAAGTCGCTTTCTCAGGAACAATTTTGAGAAGGCGTTTTTCTTTTCAATACCCTTCGTTGCATATTGAGCTTTACGCGCTTTAACCTTTGCATAAATTCATGGGTGTTTTACTCTTGTAGGACTTTCTTTCTCGATTTCTTCTCTTAACTACCTCCATTTCATTTTTAAGCAACTTTGATGCGTTCTGACGCTACTTTTTGTAAAGTATCTATAATATCCTCTCTTTAGACATTCATTAAGGCTGTTTTTCTGTTTTCTAAAACTTTTTGATATAGCTTTAAGTTATCATTACGCAAGTAGCAATATGGTGGAGCTTTTGTGATTGATTTTCCTTCTTGTGCAGATGCTCTCCTGCCTAGTTGCATCCGTTTAACGATTGCTTTTAATTCTTCCCGGGCAACAAGTGATTTTACTGTATATGTAAGCTATTGATTTCCACCATTTGGCTCAATGATTTCCGTTGGTGTAATGCTCAGTGTTTCAGAAGATCAAAATCGATGATAACTCCTTACTTTCCGTTCTCTACATGGAAAATCCTTAACTCCTAATCAAGATCAAACAAGTTCTGCATAGGATAGAATAACCCGTTATTTGTAGCATCGGGTATGAAAATGACTAGTTAAGGAGGGGAAAGGGTGGAAGAGAACAAGAGTTTTACGATATCGCAGGAAGACTGGTCCCTTCATCGTAAGGGGTTTGAGGACCAGCAGCGTCATAAGGAAAAGGTTCAGGAAGCGATTAAGAATAACCTTCCTGACTTGATTACCGAAGAAAATATCGTCATGTCCAATGGCAAGGATGTTGTGAAGATTCCGATTCGCTCCCTTGATGAGTATAAAATTCGCTACAATTATGATAAAAACAAACATGTCGGTCAAGGGGATGGCGACAGTCAGGTCGGCGATGTGATTGCACGGGATGGTTCAGGTGAGAAGAAGCCTGGGCAAGGAAGCGGAGCCGGCGATAAGCCTGGTGAAGATTATTATGAAGCAGAGGTATCATTGCTCGAATTGCAAAATGCATTATTCAAAGAGCTAGAGCTGCCAAACCTTCAGCAAAAAGAACGCGATGAGAACATTGTGGAAGATATTGCTTTTAACGATGTCCGTAAGACAGGGCTGATGGGGAACATTGATAAGAAGCGAACGATGAAAAATGCCTTCGTCCGCAATGCGCTTCGCGGTGAGCCGAAATTCTCGCCAATTTACCAAGAAGACCTTCGCTTCAAGACGTGGAATGAAGTTGTAAAACCAGAATCAAAAGCAGTCGTTCTCGCCATGATGGATACGTCAGGCTCGATGGGCGTCTGGGAAAAGTACATGGCGCGCAGCTTCTTCTTCTGGATGACCCGCTTCTTACGAACAAAATATGAAACTGTCGATATTGTGTTCATCGCCCACCATACAGAAGCCAAAGTCGTATCTGAAGACGACTTCTTTTCCAAAGGTGAAAGCGGTGGTACGATTTGTTCATCCGCTTACCGCAAAGCATTAGAATTAATCGATACGAAATACGATCCAACCCGCTATAATATTTATCCTTTTCACTTCTCAGACGGCGACAACTTAACCTCAGATAACGGCCGCTGCTTAAAGCTTGTGCAAGAGTTGATGCAGAAAAGTAATATGTTTGGGTATGGGGAAGTGAATCAATACAACCGACACTCCACACTCATGTCAGCCTACAAAAACGTCAAAGACGAAAAGTTCCGCCACTATATCCTTAAGCAAAAAGCAGATGTGTATAATGCGATGAAGAGCTTCTTTCGGAAAGAGGATAGCAATAAAGCATATGTGTAAGAAGCAGGGAAGACTCTGTCTTCGTTATTATTAAACAACAACCATTAATCAAGTAGCTAGCAAAATCCATGTGATAGTGCTAGCTACTTGATTTTGTATCTTTTGGATAATATAAAGATTTTCGCAGCGTCACATCTCGATGCTGCAAGGCTTCTCCTTTAAAACGTATCCAGATTTCATCATCAGCCATAACGCCATGTGTTTTACGCACAATTGCCCAGCGGTTGTAGCTGTTTAATCCTAGAGAAGCGAGCAGTTCGTTTTTATTAATCCTTGTTTCAGGAAATACACGCCACTTTAACCATTTTTCTAATTCTTCCTTTGAAATAAAGCCCTCTGGGTTGGGTGAGAACTGTTTATTGAAACCTTGGATGTAGTTCATAACATAAGGGCGGTCATCTGTAGGAGGTTTTAAATCTACTTTTGCAATCACTTCATCCAATAACATGACATCAAACTTTGTATAGTCTATCATGCTTCTCTCTCCTTCTAATCAATGAGTAATCGTTGCAACTTTGAATTCTCTAATTGTGAGTACAGTACATCTTTTGCCCGGCCTAAATTGTATTGGGTCTGCTCTATTTGTTCGATTAGAGGTGAACGCTTTATAAATGGCTCTCCTGGATAAAGTTCCAGTTGTTTCCTTTGCTTGAAGTGCTAATAATTGTTTCCGTATTCTGTGGAATGATAATCGTCTCCACTTCCTACACCTCCGAAAAAAGCGCATGTTTAACGTAACCCTTTATTTATAGTTTTATTATAACAAATGTAAGGTTCTTCTCATATTGAGGATCAATTTTACTAATAATAATGAAGAAAAACGCATTTGCTAATAGCAAACAATAGGTATTTAATTAGCATCAGTGACAATATTAAACAATTCATCTAAATCAACTGCGCTAGTCTCAAATTCATGTGTTAATTTTCCTGATTCATCAAATACAAGTGTATTCGTATCGTGATTTACGATATCGCCATCTTTTTCAAAGTAAATACCAAGTACTTCAGCTATTTGTTTTATTTCACTTTGTTCACCTGTGAGCATCTTGAAATAGGATTGCTCAATATTTAGATTGTTAGCATATTGCTTTAATACCTCTGGTGTGTCGAATTCCGGGTCTACCGAAATAGAAATTAATTGTAGTTTACTTGTGTCGACCTTTTCACTTTCTAGTTTCTTTTGCAAAGATCTCAAATTGGCTATTTGAACTGGGCAAGCATATTCAAGGTTACATCTTGTATAAGTAAAGGTCACCACTGTCTTTTTTCCTTCAACCTCTTTGCGAGTGAAAGATTTCCCATCCTGGTCCACTAACTGAAAGTCTGGTAGTTGCGCACCCTTAGTCGTTTCATGCCCCGTATCCATCACTATGGAGAAGTTTTCCATCGTTTGAAATTCACGCTTTTCATTGTCCAAAGTGAAAACACCTTCCCATTGTCCTCCCATTGGTAGTGCTGCATAACCAATATATTGGCCATCGCCTATATCATTAAAATCCACAGAAACTGTGCCATGATCCATATCGACCATGTCGAAGTGGCCTTGAATGAGTAAATCAGATAATTTCTTTTCTCCATTGGTAACTGTTAGTTTCATTGGAACACTTTCTCCTACCTTAAATTCTTTCGGAGCCGATAAATGTATATCAAATTCTTCATTACTGCATCCATTTAATAGCATTAATGCACTTAATAAGACTATTGTTAATAAAAGCGTGTTTTTCATTTTTTTCCTTCCTTTCTCTTTACTAACTACTATTTTATCTTCTTAGAAATGTGGAAGAGGTGATATACATCACATTGATTGCGAAAGTCAGTAATATTACGCGCTTAAAAGTTGTTCCAATTAGCCCTTTTTAGACTTATTTAAGGTTTTTGTAAGAATAATATAGTATCCTTAATTTGGAATGTTTAACTTTTATTATTATATGACCGGCTTCTTAAAAGCAGGGTAAGAAGTATTGTTCGTTCTTGTCTTAAGAACAGAAGTTAGAGGAAGTGGGGCAGTTTGGTGTGAATCGATTTCAACTTGTGTGGAAAAGGAAACTGTGTTTGTTGGTAATTCTTTTTTCATTTTTGATAGTAGCAAGCAGTGTGGATGCAGAGGAGTTAGTTGAAACTCATCCATTAGGGAAGGAATATGAATTTTTTAGAGATGAGACGGGTGAGGTAACAATTGAGGAGATTCTTGCGGGGGAATTGGACGGTCAGTTTGAGTCGAGTGAATCTGTCTATCCCTATTTCGGTTATACGACAGATGTAGTTTGGTTAAAGTTAGAGCGTGGTGTGATAGGTGAGGCCTTTGATAATATGAATTTCCTTGAGTTTGTGGACAAGCTTGAGTTTATAGAGGTTTACTTTGTGAAGGATGATGGCTCATACGAAATGCAAAAAAGCGGCTTAGTTAATATGGACCAACGAACACTTCATTTGCGTTCTTTTCTGTATGAATTTGAGCCGAAGAATTTGCAAGCAATCTATTTTAAGCTATCAGGTGATGAGCTGCCCGTCTCAGTGAATACGAATTTATATTCGACGAATGGGTTAATTGAAAGTGTTAAAGAGTATAAATATTTGTCCGGCATCTTTTATGGTTTTATGATTTCGCTTGCTCTTTATAATCTGTTTTTGTATTTCTCGCTGCGAGAAAGAGCTTATTTGTATTATGTGTTGTATATTATTGCGTTTATTTTGACTCAGGCGAGTATGAATAGTTTGGATGTGGAATATCTCGGTGAAGTTCTGCCAGTGTGGTTTATGGCTGATTCACTTGATTATGCTGCCTTATTGCTTTGTGTTACGATGACTGTTTTTGGGAGAGCATTTTTGGAAACGAAGAAACTTTTGCCATACATGGACCGTTTGCTTCTATTCTTTTTATTCATAAGTGCAGGGACGTTTCTGTTATTTGCGATCATCCCAGATCATCTAACAAACGTGGCTGTTCCGCTCTTCGTACTGATTGTTCCAATTTTACTGTGGGTGGCCGCGATAAGGGTTATGTTGAAGGGGAAGCGAATGGCACGGTTCTATGTGCTTGGCTGGACGATTTTACTGAGTTCACTCATTGTTCAAGCACTGAGTTATTTGAGTGTTATTCCGTTTCAAACGATGTACTTTGATGTGATTCCGCAAGTTGCCGCTTGCTTAGAGGCTTTGTTCTTGTCATTTGCCCTTGCTGATAAAATAAATATCCTTAAAAAGCAGCGTGAAGAAGCGCAGCGCTTGTATACAGAGAAATTAGAAGAAGCAGATCGAATGAAGGATGAGTTTCTCTTCCGAACCTCACATGAGCTGAAGACGCCGCTTCATGGAATTATCAATATCTCTCAATCTTTGCTTGAAGATACGAAGCATGAGAAAGAGTTAGAGAAAAAAATGCTGCTAATTAAGTCAACAGGCTATCGTATGACCAATATGGTGAACGATATCTTAGACTTAGCGAAAATAAAAGAAGGGAGACTATCTGTGCAAATCGCGCCTGTAGACCTTTATTCGGTGACTGCCAATGTATTTGAGATGTTTCGCTTTATTGCAGAAGGAAAAAGCATTCAATTAGTAAATCAAATTGATGAATCTCATCGTTTCGTATTAGCAGATGAGAATCGTTTGCTGCAAGTTTACTATAACCTCGTCAATAACAGTTTGAAAAATACAAATGCTGGTTCGATAACGATTTCGAGTTATGTGAAAGATGAATATGTTCATGTCACTGTTGAAGATACGGGAAAGGGCATTCCTCTGCAGTTTCAAGAGAAGATCTTTCTTGCGTATGAACAAGCATTACCGAAAGATGAGCTAGGAAGCGGAGGGGTTGGACTTGGCTTATCTATTTCGCGTCAGCTTGTGCAAATCATGGATGGAAGGTTGTACTTAGATTGGTCAAAGGAGAATGAAGGTTCACGCTTTGTTTTCACTTTGCCTTTTGTAGGTGAGAAGGAGGAGCATGGAAAGTATGAAGTGCAACAACAGCAGGTGGCTCCTACTACAGATGAAGAGGTGCCAGTTCAGGAGACTTCCTTTCCAAAGGGTTCACGAGAAGTGTTAATTGTGGATGATGAAGTACTAAATGCTGAGATTCTACGAAACATTTTAGAGAAAGAAGGCTATAAAACAACAGTTGTTTTCTCAGGTGAAGAAGCGCTGGAGTATGTGAAGCATTCAAAGCCTCACCTCATTCTTCTTGATGTTATGCTTCCTGGAATGTCAGGTTATGACGTTAGCAAACAAATGCGTAAAGAGTATTCGTTAATTGAAGTTCCGATTTTGTTTATTACTGTTCGAAATTCGATTGAGGATATTAATGCCTCTTTCCTAAATGGAGGGAATGATTATATAACAAAGCCGTTTGAAGCAGATGAAATAAGAGCCCGGGTTCGAACGCTATTTACCATTACAGAATTAGCTGAAGAGGCGACACGCAATGAGTTAGCCTATCTCCAATCACAAATCAAACCGCATTTCTTGTACAATTCACTAAATACGATTATGTACTTTTGTTATCGTGACAGCGAACGGGCCGCTGAGCTGTTAGCTGTTTTCACAGAATATTTACGTTATATTTTTCAAAAAAATATTTCAGAAGAATACGTGACTATTATGAAGGAGTTAGAGTTTGTACAAGCATATGTCACGTTGCAAAAAGCACGGTTCAAAGAACGGCTTCAATTTGAAATAAATGCGGATGTTCATCTGTTGCAGTATGAAATTCCGATTTTAACAATCCAGCCGCTTGTTGAAAATGCAATCAATCACGGCGTAATGAAGAAGGTAGAAGGTGGAGCGGTCAGCATAAATATAACTGAAAGCTTGGATGAGATCATTATTACTGTCCACGATAACGGAGTTGGAATGCCAGCAGAAATAAGAGAAGCCCTATTCAGTAACAAGCAGTCGGGGATTGGTCTAAAAAATATCCATAAACGAGTGATGAAATTAACGCGAAAGGGCCTTACCATTAACAGTGCAAAGAATGCAGGGACAACCGTTTCATTTTCGATTAGGAAGAGATTGAAATAGGAGGATTTTCAGTAAGGAGAAGTCATGCAATCGAGAGAGCTTATAAGAACAAAGACCTTATTATTCATTCGAATGTTTTTCAAAAAAGCAGTTGTGATAAGATTTATAAGGATGGAAGAAAAAGCAGCTGAATTGTTGATTAAAGGGATGAGATGAATATGAAAAAGCAAAGGTTATTAATCATACTCTTACTCTTGATTGCAGGTACATATATTCTTGGGGAGGCTCTAACAGATAACGAGGAACGTACAGCCAACCGAGACAGTGAAACCGATACAGAGCGAACAAAACCAGACATGTCACAAGAAAATGCTCATGTTTTTAATGTGAAAGATTATGGTGCAGCAGGAGATGGCGAGGGTGATGACCTAGCTGCGATCAGAAAAGCAGTTAATGATGCAAAGGATATTGAAAACTCAGTTGTTGTCTTTCCTTATGGGAAAGGTTATAACGTTTCGGATTACGTGCATATTCCAGCACATATCTCTGTAGAGCAGCATGCTCCGATTATTTATACTGGTAACGAAAACAAACCGGTTCTCGTAATCGGAGAAAGAGATAAAACATCCCGTGCTACATATGAAGGGCTCAGTGTCATTAGAGAAAAAAGCTCTGGCTGGGAAAAAGAAGACCCTTATCTTCAGTCAATTGGAATTCAAATGATTAATGTATATAACAGTGAGATCGAAATAAATGAAGTACGCAACTTCACGATAGGAGCTCAATTGCTTGGTTCAGGGAAGGGATTTGCCTATAATAATGTGAATTTGGGCTTTTTGGGCAACAACTATATTCAGTTGGACTTGACGAATCAAGATGGTGGCTGGACAAATGAAAATGTTTTTACAGGTGGACGATTTGCAAATTGGTCTTCTACTCACCGTGATCAATCGAGATATGGTGTAAGAATAACAAGTAAAAATAGACAATATCGAAATAACAACAATGTCTTTCTAAAGCCTTCCTTTGAATTAAAGCAGCATGGTGACCATGAAACGATTCCGATTCTGATTGAACATGGGAGTAAAAATCACTTTCAATATATAAGGCATGAAAGCAACGGGAAAATGGTAGCAAGAGTATTGAATAAAAGCTCTGACAACTTTATCTCTTTAGGTTTTGGTTCAGGTAAAGTTGATGACCAATCAATATATCCTACGACTGTTCTTGAAAGTTCAACGAGTAGGCTTATGAAGCAGTATAACAGCTTGCTTGCCAAATATAATTTACGAGCGAGAATGAGTGTGGAAGACGGAAAAGTTAGGTTTAAAGGATTAGACATTAAGATTTATACCACTGGTCATAATGTTGACGAAGCACCAGAGGATTCTTTTGTTAAGAAAAAATATAATGTGGAATTCGAACGGAAATTTGCTGTTGGAAAGAAAATGGATACATCACGCAACAAATCCTTTGTCATAAAGAGAGCTGTTTCTGAGGGCGGGAACGGCGGTAGAGTAGTTGTAATCGGTTATGATGAAAATGGGGATGTTGTAGATGGTTCGAAGAATAAGTGGTTAAGAACGACAGAGTATAAGGAAGCCTATTGGAGAAAGAATTATGGCGGTGCTTTCTTCACAGGGACTGATAGCAGTTCACCATTTTATTTTCACGTTTCAGAAGAGGTGAAGGAAGTATGGATTGGCGTTACCGGACTCTCTGCAAATCAGCCTGCTGCCATTAATAGCTTTGGAATATTTACGAGGTCAGATCAGTTTTCTCCCTATTAAGTATATGGAGAGTGTAAAAAAGATCAGCAGAGGCTGATCTTTTTTACTGTAAATTTTCAGAAATATTTCGATAAAATAGTTGAGTGAAAGGAGCGGGGGCTAATGATTAAAGTTCTATTGATTGATGACGAAGAAACTGCTCTTGATATTATGGGGATTTTTTTGTCTGAATTTACTGAGGTTCAAGTCTGTGGGCGGTACTGTAATCCTCTTAAGGCACTTGAGCATTTAGAACAGGAAAGAATTGATGCTGTATTCCTAGATATTGAAATGCCAGGCTTATCTGGTATGGAGGTTGCACGCAAAATAAGTGAACTAAATAAGCAAATACAGGTGATATTTGTTACGGCGCATATGGACTTTGCTGTGGAGGCATTTTCACTTGAATCATTAGACTACTTGCTTAAACCAATTACGAAGCCTCGTTTGTCCCAAGCAGTTAACCGACTACTGAAAGCAGTACCGAAAGAAGAGCAAGTAGATTCGTCGATATCGGTTCGTTGCTTCGGTCAATATGATGTCTATAGTCATGAGAAGCATGAATCATTTGCTTGGAAAACAATGAAGGTGAGAGAGCTATGTGCCTATCTTATACATCATGAAGGAGAAGCTGTTGACCGAGAACGAATTATCGATATCCTGTGGCCTAATGTGACAGTCGATAAAGCGAAAACGAGCTTATATACATGCATCTCTTTTCTAAGAAAGGCTTTCAAAGAATACGGAATGGAAAATATCGTTCTAAAGAAAGGCTTTGCCTATTATATTGACCAATCACAATTAAGTTGTGATTTGATAAAGTGGAGAAATACGCTTAAGGCAATTGAACCGATTAACGGTGCCAATGTAAGTCAATATGAGGCATTAGTGAATATGTATCCAGAAGATTATATGATTGATTATAATTGGGCTGAAGAGAAGCGGGAATATATTCGGAAAAAAATGCTCAATGTCTGTAATGAATTATCTGATTATTACAAAGAAATTGGAGAGATTGAAAAAGCAGTTGAGTATATCGAAAAAGAAATGCAGCTCTCACGTTATTCGGATGAAATTTGTCAGCGCTTAATTGATATTTATCTCGAAATGAATAATCGAACAGCTGCATTAATGGTTTATCAAAATTTTGAGCAATTGCTACAAGAAGAATTAGGAATTGAACCATCAATCCAAACGCAACAGTTGTTAAGCAAAATAAAAGGGTGAGACATGTCGTTAACACTGTAGGAGTCGTCAAATGAAAAAGAAGGTACTCACATTATTAATTTGTATTCTATTATATGCGGGCTTGTATGAAGCTTTTTGGTATTTCACAAACCAAAAAAAGGATGACATACCAATTGCCACACAAGGTGTCGTTCATATTAATGAGTGGGACTTTGAAGACAAAGGGGCTGTTCCTTTAAAGGGGGAATGGGAGTTCTATCCTCGACAGTTATTGACTCCGGAGGATTTTAGAACGAATGTGCAGGAGAATCCTCAATTTGTGTACGTACCGAGTGTATGGCCGGTTGATAGTGATGATACGTTAACGAAATTTGGTTACGCTACGTATCGCTTAATGATTGATGTGAAGCATGAAGGAGAGCTATTCGGCTTAAAGACAAATATCATTCGCATGTCCAATCGGATTTACTTCAATGGAAAAGAAATCGGAAGAAGTGGTGTGCCTGCAATTAAGCAAAATTATTCACCTGAGAACACTCCTTACCTTCGTTACTTTCCTCTAAGAAATGGTCAGAATGAAATCATTGTTCAAGTTGCAAATTATGATTATATGGCTGGGGGCGGAATAGCTAGTCCGATCTATTTCGGTCCTGAAAAGCAGATTTCTAATCTAAGAGATATGTCTCTTATGCATGACTTTATGACGATTACTGCCTTGTTAGTTATGGGGCTTTATTTGCTTGGTTTATTTGTGCAGCGAAGAGAAGATAAGTCTTTGATTGTTTTTTCGATATATTGTGTTTCGTTAAGTGTTTTTTCAGCACTACATGGTGAAAAAATTCTTTATCTCTTGTTTCCTGATTTGCCGTATAGACTTGTATTAAGTCTTCAATTTTCAACAGCATTGTTAGGGGCAATCGCATTATCTCTTTACCTGTATTCTTCATTTACCTCATTTTGTTCAAAATGGATTGTACTATGTCTAGTGGGGATTGGAAGCTTTCTTTTAGTATATGAAGGGACGTTTATAAATGCTGTCCCGTATTTCATGCTTGTTGCAAATTTTGCTTATGTATTCAGTACAAATTTTTATGTAACATACGTTCTCACCTTAGCGGCATTAGAGAAAAGGGAAGGGATAAGCTATTTAATTGTTGCGGTCATGATGTTAAGTGTTTTTACGACTGTACATATGTTCAATATGTTTGGAGAAACCATTCCTCCGTATTTTCCATTTGAAATTATTATCTTGATTCTTATGCTAGCCTTGCTGTTGTCATTGCGCTTTTCGAATGCTTTCAAAAAAGTTGATACCCTGTCCAAAGAATTATTAAAGGTCGATCAATTTAAGGATGAATTTCTAGCTAAAACCTCTCATGAGTTTAAAACACCGTTACATGGCATTCAAAATATTTCTCAATCGATGATAAAAGATTCTTCGCAAGAAAAATTATCGAAAGAGCAAATAGACAACTTGTCATTAATCATAAATATTGCAAAGAGATTATCAAGTCTCGTTAACGATATCTTAGAACTATCAAAGATAAAGCAAGGAGAGTTAAAGGTAGCACCTGTATCCCTTGATGTTCATGGTACTGTCTCTATTATGCTCAAATTGTATGGTTTTTTTGCAAAGGAAAAAGAACTTGAGCTTGTGAATGATATCCCAAAAACAACCCCGTATGTGTTAGCTGATGAAGTGCGTTTTCGACAGATTGTTAGTAATTTAGTTGATAATGCAGTGAAATATACAGAACAGGGAGAAATACGATTAGGTGCGAAGGTGAAGAAAGAAATGGTAGAGATTTCAGTTGCAGATACTGGGGTCGGTATTGAGCGAGAAAAACTGCAAGATATTTTCACACCATTTCTACAGGCTGGACAAGGGGAAGGTGTTGGGCTAGGCCTTAGTATTGTTAAACAGCTAGTGGAATTACAAGGTGGTCAAATTGCGGTTACATCTGAGAAAGGGAAAGGTACTACTTTTACGTTCTCACTACCAATTGCTTCAAACCAAGAGACAGAGGCATTGACGGCAGCTACGAATGTGACAGAAGAAGACCATCGGTTAACTGAATATAAGTTAGAAACGCCATATATATCTGAACAAGGTGGTAAGTTTACGCTACTTGTTGTTGATGATCGGTCTTCAAATTTGAAAATCTTGATTGAGCTATTAGAAGCTGAACATTACGATGTCATCGCTGTAAAAAATGGAGAAGAAGCACTGGTACAGGTGAGGAAAACGAAAATTGATCTTGTTATTTTAGATCTAATGATGCCTGGTATGTCAGGGTATGAGGTGTGTGAACATATTCGTGATAGCTATAACCTCATTGAAATGCCAGTATTAATGGTAACAGCTAGTCATCATACAGAAGAAAAGCTTGCTTCATTTCAAGCTGGGGCAAATGACTTTTTGCCAAAGCCCTTCGATATATCTGAGTTAAAGGCCCGGGTTGAAAGTTTACTAATGATGAAGCACTCTTCAAAGGTGGCGACTACTTTAGAGCTTGCTTTCTTACAATCACAAATCAAGCCGCACTTTCTGTATAATGTGTTGAATACGATTTCCTCATTAAGCTATACGGATATTGAAAAGTCCCGGGAAGTGATTGCAAATCTAGCCGATTATTTAAGAGGGAGCTTTGACTTTAGCAATACACATAAATTAATACCTTTCGATAAAGAAATGGACCTTGTAAAAGCATATGTTGAAATTGAAAGAGCGCGCTTTAGAGATAAGATTAATATGGAATATCATATTCCGTCAGATTTATCTCTTAAGCTACCACCATTGGTTATTCAGCCGCTTATAGAGAATGCGATACGTCATGGTATTTGTAAAACGCTCGAAGGTGGTACTGTGACATTGTCAGTCGAAAAGTATGAGCATGAGTGCCAGATTATCATTGAAGATGACGGTGTTGGAATGACAGAAGAGAAGCTCAACAGCCTCTTTACACAAGACTTTGAAAGCAAAGGGGTTGGCTTAAAGAATATTAAGCAGAGATTAGCCTTTTTCTTCGGCACATCACTGGAAGTAGAAAGTGAGCAAGGTGTTGGAACACGAATCACGATTACGCTTCCATACCAAGAAAAAGAACAACATTTTAACTAGAAAGCTCACATTTGTGGGCTCTTTTGTATGGACTTTACCAGTTTTGAAACTTTCAAGGGGGCTAATCCGTCTGTATATAATGTGGATCGCCTTGTTATTTATTGGAGTTAACTTAGGAGGACTAGCCGGATGGAGTTAGTTTATTTTATTGATACAGGCTTTGGACGTTATGAAGAGTTTTATCATTATCCAGTTGACCTAATTTCGAATGATGAAATATATGCGCGTCAGTTGTGTGAGTATTTTATTAAGGATGGCATGCAGTATAAGCTTGTTTCAAATGAGATGGAGGAAGGTTCAGAGATTTTAGTGATTAAGAAAGACGGCAGAGCGCAGTCTTTTCTGAATGAAGCAACGTATCCTCCAGACCAAATACATATTGAGTTTCGTCAGTATCGACAAGTCGGGGATATGCCTTTGCTATATACGTTAAAAGTCGAAACGCATTGGCATGTTATTCGTTTTCTATTAAAGGATGTTGTTGATATTCCGGATGTCGGGCAAAAGGAGCGGGATTCAGCGGAAATTGATGAAGACCGGAAAGTATATGTAATCTACGTGAAATAACCAGCTAGAGAGAGGGATTTCTGTGAGTAAAACAAAAAGATTAATGCAAGGGCTGTCTACAGCAGTTATTGCAGCAGGATTATCAGGCTGTAATCAAGCTGAAGAGGTGAAGCCTGTTCAAGAAGTGAACAAGAAGCCTGTTTCACAGCAAAAGGAAGAAAAGCCATATATCCCTGGGGAACCAACAAATGCATACTGTGATGATTATGAATGGGATGCTTCAGCGAGGTATTACGAATGTGTGGATGACGATTCTGATTATTACCACCACTACTATTATAGAAGAGGGTTTTACCGGACGCTCAATGATATTAAGCAGGGGAAGAAGCCAGTCTTTGCGATCGGTCAAACGAAGAGCTCTTCAAGCAATACAACTCAGCAAAGTACAACGAAAAAGCCAACGACCAATTCAAATAGCAGCAAAACAAGTCAGTCATCAACATCAAATCAAAAGTCCACAACTTCCAGCAACTCCACATACACAAATAAATCAACCACATCAAGTAGTGGGTCATCATCTACAAGCAAATCCAGTAGCTATAGCAGCTCATCAAGTTCATCAAGCAGCTTTGGAACGTCTTCTAGAACGTCTTCTGGCAGCTCTGGCTTTGGAAGTGGTAGTTCAAGTTCGTATGGGGGCTAAGGCTAGTGGCTGAAACAGAACATCTACACAGCAGACGCAAGTTTTATAGCAGTGTCTTAAACTTTTGGAGTGAGATGTATGGGCAAGAATATGCGCTCTATGATTTGAAAACATTAAGCCAAGCTGAAGTTGCTGGAATACGCACAGCTTCTGAACGGATTTCGCAAATATTTCATAAAACTGCTCATTTACTACGGGTAGTGGATGATGAAACATTACATACGTTAGGCTTTCCGCAAAGCACACTGCCATTTATCCGCTTGAAAATGATGCAGGCTGAAACGGTGATTTCCCGTTTGGATTTAGTCGAAACTGAAGGAACGTATAAAGTGTTGGAATTAAATGCAGATACACCAACATTTATTAAAGAGCTCTTTCATGTAAATGGGAGGGTTTGTGAGGAATTTGCGGTTCGTAACCCAAATGAAGGAGAAGAAGAAAAATTAGCTCATGCAGTGACCTCTGTAATAAAGGAAGCCTGCAATGGCACCGATAATCCATATGTCGTTTTTACAGCCCATCAAGAAAATGATGAAGACACTTATACAGCGAAGTATTTACAGAGCTTAGCTGAATTCCCAGCAAGGTTTGTCCCTTTGTCAAAGCTCCGAATTGTTGCTTCAGAAGGGCTTTATGATGAAGAAGGCAGGAAAATTGAGGTGTTGTACCGGCAAACTTATCCGATTGAACAGCTTGTTCTCGATCGAAGCGAACAAGATGAGAGAATTGGAGAAATGCTTCTGGAATTGGTGGAACAGAAGCAGCTTGCGATTATAAACCCACCCTCTGCCTTTTTGTTGCAGTCAAAAGCTGTTCAAGCTGCAATCTGGGGGCTGCATGAAGAAGGGAACGAGTTTTTCACAGAGCTGGAACATACATGGATTGAGGAGTATTTTTTGCAAACGTATCTTGAATGTGACCCATTTATTGAACAAGGTCAGCCGTATGTGAAGAAGCCAGCGTTTGGGCGTGAAGGGGACACGGTAGAAGTGTATAACCCGAATGGCGACAAGCTGTTTGAAGATGAAAATAAATCATACAAGCAATATTTGTCGGTTTACCAACGGTATGTAGACTTGCCGAAGACGTCATTTCTATCAGAGAAGGGAATGCAAGAGGGACATGTTATGATTGGTTCTTTCTTGTTGAATGGTGCCCCAAGTGCGATTGGGCTCCGAGTTGGAAATCGAATTACTGATAACTTGTCATATTATTTGCCAGTAGGAGTGGAATAGAATGAACTTATATTTGAATTTTTTAGCATATGCAGGGGTGGCGTTACTAATGCTGCTGCTTGGGCTTGTCTTATTTGAACTGACTACAAAGAATGAGAAGTTCAAAATGATCGGGCAAGGAAATAGTACAGCTGCAATGGTCATTGGCGGGAAGCTGCTTGGCTTAGCCGTCGTGGTTGGTTCAGCAATTGCCAATTCAATTTCATTATTGGATATGGTGATTTGGGGTGCGATTGGGATTGTCTTTCAAATTGTTGTACATATTTTAGCGGAAGTTGTAACGATACGCTTTAGTATTAAAGACGCGATTGATCAAGATAATCGTGCAGTTGGAATGTTCTTGTTATTGATGTCTGTGTCTATCGGCTGGGTCGTGGCTCAAAGTCTTACATATTAATATGTAGCAATTTTGATTATGAAAACATTTCTCCGGGTAAAGATTTTCTAAAGGTATAGGATATAATTAGGGAGTAGATATTACGGTAAGGCATTCGAAACATTTTCGAGAAAGGTGATTTACAAAATGAAATTAACGCCGAAACAACTTGTCCAATTGCACGGATTCAATAATTTAACGAAATCATTAAGCTTCAACATGTATGATATCTGTTATACAAAAACGAAGGAAGAACGGGAAGCATATATTAATTATATTGATGAGCAATATAATGCGGATCGGTTAACGAAGATTCTGTCTAACGTAACCGAAATTATTGGTGCACATATTCTCAATGTTGCGAAGCAGGACTTTGATCCACAAGGTGCGAGTGTTACAGTGCTTGTTTCCGAAGTACCGGTGGATGAGTCACCAGAGGATGCATTCGAAGAATCACCAGGACCGCTTATTGGTTCAGTTGTTGGACAGCTGGATAAAAGTCACATTACCGTTCACACGTATCCAGAATATCATCCAGATGATGGCATTAGTACATTCCGTGCCGATATCGATGTTTCGACGTGTGGAGAAATTTCACCGCTTAAGGCGTTGAATTATTTAATTCATTCATTTGAAACAGATGTGATGACGATGGATTATCGTGTGCGCGGTTTTACACGTGATGTGAAAGGGCATAAGCTATTTATCGACCATGACATTAACTCGATTCAGAATTATATTCCAGATGAAGTGAAAAGCCATTTTGATATGATTGACGTGAATGTCTATCAAGAAAATATCTTTCACACTAAATGTAAGCTGAGAGAATTCGACTTAAATAACTACCTGTTCGGCTACAAAAAAGATAAGCTATCTGAAGAAGAGCAAATTGACATCGAAAAGAAATTAAGAAATGAAATGGATGAAATTTTTTACGGAAAGAATATACAACAAAATGAAAAATAGCGAAGAGAGCTGGCAATGCGCTGGCTCTCTTCGCTGTTTCGCAGGGAAAGCGTATGAATTGTTTTCTAAATAATGAAAAAGGTTCTGTTTCACCTATACTAAAATTATTAAGTTATGTTATAATACAGAATGTGTTTAGATAAATCTGTTTGAGTACAGGTGGCGGAAAAAACAAAAGGGGGAGAAAGTCATGGCGGACTATGTAAAAGTAGGTAACCTTCAAGTAGCGTCTGAGTTTCATAAGTTTGTTAATTCTGAGGCACTTCCAGAGAGCGGTGTAGAACAGGAACAATTCTGGTCAGATGTAGAAGCGTTGATTAACGATCTTGGTCCAGAGAATAAAGCGTTGCTCGCTCGTCGTGATGAATTGCAACAACAAATTGATACTTGGCATACAGAGAATACAGATAAGTTCAATTTTGATACGTATAAGTCTTTCTTGCAAGAGATCGGTTATCTTGAGCCGAAAGTAGACGATTTTGATATTACAACAGAAAATGTTGATGAGGAGATTGCCCATCAGGCAGGCCCTCAGCTTGTTGTACCGATTAGTAATGCGCGTTATGCGATTAATGCAGCAAACGCACGGTGGGGAAGCCTGTATGATGCATTATACGGAACAGATGCAATTAGCGAAGAAGATGGAGCTGAACGTGGAAAGGCTTATAATCCAACTCGTGGGGCAAAAGTTATTGCATACGCAAAGAACTTCTTAGATGAATCTGCATCATTAGCGGAAGGTTCCCATGCAGACGCCGTAAAGTATGAAATTGTGGACGGAAAATTATCGGTAACTCTTAATAACGAACAAAAGACAACGTTAAAAGACGCCGACAAATTTGTTGCCTACCAAGGGCAAGCAGAAGAGCCAGAAGCTGTTTTGTTGGTGAACAATGGGTTGCATTTTGAAATTCAAATTGACCGCAATCATCCGATTGGAAAAGATGATGAAGCTGGTGTGAAAGACGTTCTGATGGAATCAGCACTTACAACGATTATGGATTGTGAAGATTCCGTTGCAGCAGTAGATGCTGAAGATAAAGTGTTAGTCTATCGCAATTGGCTAGGACTAATGAAAGGTGATCTATCAGCTACATTTTCAAAAGGAAGTAAGCAAATGACTCGTGAGCTTAACCCTGATCGTACATACGTGACGCCATCAGGCGACGAGCTGACATTGCAAGGCCGTTCACATATGTTCGTCCGTAATGTTGGTCATCTTATGACAAATAGCACGGTATTAGATCAGAATGGCGAAGAAGTATATGAAGGAATACTAGATTGTGTGATGACGAGCTTAATTGCAAAGCATGATGTACTGAAAAACAACAAATATCAAAACTCAACAAAAGGATCAATTTACATTGTTAAGCCGAAAATGCACGGTTCAGCAGAAGTTGCATTTTCGAATAAGCTGTTCAACCGTGTAGAAGATATGCTTGGTTTAGAGAGAAATACAATTAAGATTGGTGTTATGGATGAGGAACGCCGTACTACATTGAACTTAAAGGCATGTATTAAAGAAGTGAAAGAGCGTATTGTCTTCATCAACACAGGTTTCCTAGATAGAACTGGTGATGAAATTCATACGTCAATGGAAGCTGGTCCGATGATTCGCAAAGGTGATATGAAATCATCAACATG
This sequence comes from Bacillus tianshenii, assembly GCA_020524525.2. NCBI lineage: Bacteria > Bacillati > Bacillota > Bacilli > Caryophanales > Bacillaceae > Sutcliffiella > Sutcliffiella tianshenii. The sequence continues at coordinate 3,860,760 of CP129018.1, forward strand.
GCTGCAAGCATATGAGAAATCTAATGTAGCTGTGGGCCTTGACTGCGGATTACCAGGCCGAGCGCAAATTGGTAAAGGAATGTGGGCAATGCCGGAGATGATGGCTGCTATGCTTGAGCAGAAGGATGGGCAATTACGTGCTGGTGCAAATACAGCATGGGTTCCATCACCAACTGCAGCAACGTTGCATGCTCTTCATTACCATCAAGTTGACGTACCAGCTATTCAGCAAGAGCTTATTAAGAATTCACAAGACTTAACTGATGCCATTCTTGAGCTTCCACTAGCTGAACAGCCAGACTGGAGTGCAGAGGAAGTGCAACAGGAGCTGGATAATAACGCCCAAGGTATCTTAGGATATGTTGTTCGTTGGGTAGAGCATGGTGTTGGCTGCTCGAAGGTACCAGACATTAATAATATTGGTCTAATGGAAGACCGTGCAACATTACGTATTTCCAGTCAGCATATGGCGAACTGGTTACATCATGGTATTTGTACAGAAGAGCAAGTGCTTGAAACGATGAAGCGGATGGCAAAAGTCGTTGATGAGCAGAATGCGGATGATCCAAATTATCGTCCAATGGCTGCTGACTATGATAACTCAGTTGCTTTCCAAGCAGCTTGTGACCTCGTCTTCAAAGGTCGCGAGCAGCCAAGTGGTTATACTGAGCCAATTCTACATCGCCGTCGTATTGAAGCGAAAGCAAAGCTTGTTACACAATAATGAAGTGAAAGCTGGCTTTAAAGCAGAAGATGCTTTGAAGCCAGCTTTTTCTATTGGTAGAGAAAATATGTCCAATGCTCTTGCCCGGCGTAATATGTTATATTTTTAAGGTATCAAGAGAAATGGACAGAGGAGTTGAGGGGATGGAGAAGAAGGTTTTACTTGTAGATGGCATGGCTTTGTTATTCCGCGCATTTTATGCAACGGCTATGAGTGGCTATTATATGATAAATAGTAAAGGGATACCGACGAATGCTATCCATGGGTTTGTGAAGCATTTGCTGACGGCGAAAAATGAAGTGGAGCCAACCCATATTATTTGCTGCTGGGATATGGGAAGCAAAACATTTCGCACAGAATTATATCCAGACTATAAGGCAAACCGAGGTGAACCACCTGTCGAGCTCGTACCACAGTTTGACTTGGTGAAAGAAGTTGTCGAAGCATTTGATATTCCGAATGTTGGATTAGAAGGCTATGAAGCAGATGATTGTATCGGTACGTTAGCGAGTATCTATGAAAAAGAAGCAAAGGTAACAGTCTTAACAGGTGACCAAGACCTCTATCAGCTCATTACGCCTAACGTTGAAATTATGCTTTTGCAAAAAGGCTACGGAAACTATAAATATATGAATGAAGAACAATTACTTCTTGAAAAAGAGCTATCACCAAAGCAGATTATTGATCTTAAGGCAATGATGGGTGATACAAGCGATAATTATCCAGGTGTTAAAGGAATCGGTGAGAAGACTGCAGTCAAATTTCTATTAAAATACGAATCAATTGACGGTGTGCTTTCTAACTTAGATTCCCTTACAAAAGCACAGCGTACGAAAATCGAAGGTAACTTGGATATGCTGCATCTATCACGTGAGCTTGCTGAGATTAAATGTGATGTACCATTAGCTTGCAGCTTAGAGGAAGGGCTGATTACGATTAACGAGAGCAGAGCTCGGGCCAAGCTAGAAGAACTAGAATTTAAAAATATAGATAAATTGATGAGGTAAGGAAGTTAACTGCGAAAGCTGGCTTTTAACTTGTTAATGTTCACGAACCCTTACGAATGTGATAATGTTAAAAATAGAAAGAAAAGGAGGAATATTTATGTCAAATCAACAAGATAATAACAATAACGCACTACCACCAAAAACATGTGAAATAGAGCGTCTCGTAACAGTTCCAGAAGATGTAGAAAAAGTAATTGCTGGGAAAAAGACAGCAACACGTCGAAATGGCCGCTATGCTGATATTGGTGAAGTAATGGAGCTTAAAGGACATAAATTTGTTGTGGAAAAGGTGTATTCACAAACGTTAGGTGAATTAACAGACGACAACGCACGTGAAGAAGGCTATGAGAATCTAGAAGAGTATAAGCAATCCATTTTATCAATTCATCCAGGAATGCCGTGGCTCCCACACATGTCTGTATGGGTTCATGAGTTTCGTGCCCTCTAGGCCTACAAAGTAGCGTAGAAGTGCATGATCTATAAATTAATTCTTTACATTCATATTGCGAGTGTGATTTTGGCCATTGGTCCTTTTTTTGTGTTAATTCCAATGGTCAAAAGACTGCGCGGGATGGAAGCAGAGATGCTAAAGGTATATTTGTTTCCATTTCGGTATGCAGTCCAATTAACGAAGCATGCGGGCCATGTTCTATTTACAACGGGAATTTTGCTTATTCTGTTAGGTCCGTGGTCTTGGACAGCCCCGTGGATGATTATGACAATTATTCTGCTCGCGAGCTCTTTATTTTTTCTTGCAAATGCCTTTTCACCAAAGATTCGAAAGCTCACACAATTAGGTCAAGACAGAGAGCAAACTTTGAAAGAACTAAGCCGTTCAATTTGGATTTACATTCTTCTATTAATGGCTGTTCTATGGCTAATGGTGTCAAAGCCAATGCTGTGGTAAACCCAAAGTCAGCGTATAGCTGGCTTATTTTTACATAAAAAAGAGGGAACAAAAGCAATGGAATCCTTTACGGACAGAGCGCTAACAATCATTAAAAACATCCCTGAAGGAAAAGTGATGACATATGGGCAAATTGCAAAGCTGGCTGGAAGTCCTCGTGGGGCTAGGCAGGTAGTCCGAATTCTTCATTCCATGAGTAAAAAACATAAGCTTCCATGGCATCGTGTCATCAATGCTAAAGGTCAAATTGGCTTACAAGATGAAGCTTCCTTTCAAGTTCAGAAGCTTTCTCTTGAAAGTGAAGGAGTAGTAGTGAGTGACAAAGGAATGATTAACTTAGCGCACTTTCAATACTCTCCTGACACAGATTGATCTACCTTAAATTGGAATAATAATTTGGAAGCGCTATCAGTTATAGTGAAAGTAAGAGGTGACACAAATGGAGACGATGAGTGTAAAGGAATTGAAAAAACAAAATAAAGAATTACTTGAACGTAATAAAGAACTCGAATTAATATTTGATTCTTCATTTGATGAAATCTTTGTCACGGATGGGAATGGCGTCACACTTAGTGTGAATTCCGCCTGTGAACGGTATTATGGAAGGCCTGCTGAAGAGTTAATCGGGAAAACGGGAAAAGAGCTTGAAGAAATGGGTGTGTTTGACCACTCTGTAACGAAGAAGGTAATGGAATCAAAGAAGCAATTTACGATGTTCCAAAAGACGAGTAAAGGGCGTTTTTTACTTGTAACAGCAAATCCGGTGCTTAATGAGGATGGGGAATTAACGAGAGTGATCTGTACCTCGAAGGATTTAACGGAAGTTTCACGGCTGAAAAAGAAGCTTGAAGAAATGGAAAGCTTGCTTGAACAATATAATGATGAGCTTGAGGAGCTGAAATATAAGCAGTCTTCAGATTACATTTATGAAAGCAAGAAAATGCAGCATGTGATGGATATGATCGATAAGGTTGCTGAAACAGAAGCGACAGTCTTAATCCTTGGAGAATCAGGTGTTGGAAAAACAGCTCTAGCGAAAAAAATCCATAAACAAAGCTTCCGCAGTAATAAAAAGTTTCTTACTGTGAATTGTGGTGCTTTGCCTGAGAACTTGATTGAATCTGAATTGTTCGGTTATGAAGAAGGAGCATTTACTGGCGCGAAAAAAGGTGGAAAAAAAGGCGTGTTCGAAAGTGCAGATGGAGGGACAATTTTCTTAGATGAGATTGGCGAAATTCCGTTGCATCTTCAAGTGAAGCTTCTGCATGTCCTACAAGAAAAGAAGATCAGTCGCATAGGTGGAAGTGAGAGCATTGCAGTAAATGTTCGAGTGATTGTAGCTACAAACAAGTCATTAGAACGTATGGTGGAGGAGAAGACATTTCGTGAAGATTTGTATTACCGTCTTAATGTATTCCCGATAGAAATTCCATCTATTAAAGAGCGCAAGGAAGATATTCTGCCATTAGTGAATCACTTTGTCGACAGAATGAATCATAAATATGAAAAAGACGTTACCCTTTCAACTGAAGTAATGCGAAGATTACTGAACTATGATTGGCCGGGTAATATTCGAGAGCTTGAAAATATGATTGAAAGGCTAGTGGTAACCGCTGCAGATTCTGTATTGTTGCCTGATGAATTACCTGAGAAGCTTCAAGCCGTTCCAGTTCCAGAAGAGATAACCTTAAGTGAACCCGAATCACTTAAAAGCTTTCTAGATGAGCGCGAAAGAGAGTTATTTCAATCCCTCTATGAGAAGTATCAATCCTCTTATAAAGTAGCGGAAGTATTAAAGATAAGTCAATCCACCGCAAATCGAAAAATCCAAAAGTATATAAGTCGAAAATGAATCGCAACCCAAATTTGACTCGTCTATTTACGTGAAACGGAGTCATTTATGGGTTGTTTCTTTATTTAGGTCCTAATGAAATTTTCTCTCTGAGCCTTGTATGCAAGGCTTTTTCTTGTTTTTTAGATGAAGTAGAAAATTTGGCACGCTTCTTGCAACAAGTATAAGTAAACCATTAAAAAAGGAGTGGCGTACCGATGACGACAAAGCAGACGAAATATATTCAACTGAAAACAGAGTTACCTGGACCGAAATCCAAAGAATTGATGAAACGGAAAGATGAGAATGTGCCGCGTGGGCCGTTTAATACATCACCGGCATTTATTGAAAGTGCTGAGGGGGCTTTAATTAAGGACATTGACGGCAACACACTCATTGACTTAGCGGGAGCGATTGGTTCATTGAATGCAGGACATTGCCCGCCGAGTGTTGTGAAAGCTGTTCAAGCACAAGTGGAGAAGTATATTCATCCATGCTTTCATGTCATGATGTATGAACCGTATATTCAACTGGCTGAAAAATTAAATGAAATTACACCAGGTGATTCAAAGAAGAAAACATTCTTCTTGAATTCTGGAGCCGAGGCAGTTGAGAATGCTGTGAAAATTGCTCGAAAATATACAGGCAGACGGGCGGTTGTTTCCTTTGACCGTGGCTATCATGGTCGTACATTGATGACAATGTCGTTAACGAGTAAAGTAAAGCCATATAAAAATGGCTTCGGTCCTTTTGCGCCGGACACGTATAAGCTTCGTCATCCTTATTACTACCGTAAGCCAGAAGGAATGACGAATGAACAGCTTGATGAATATTTGCTAAAGCAGTTAAATGACTTTTTCTTAGGAGAAGTGCCTCCTGAAGATGTAGCGGCGTTTATTATGGAGCCGATCCAAGGGGAAGGCGGCTTTATCATCCCATCTAAAAACTTTGTTCAGAAAGTTCGCGCGATTTGTGAAGAGCACGGTATTTTATTTATTTCTGATGAGGTGCAAACAGGCTTCGGACGTACAGGCAAAATGTTTGCTTCTGAGCACTTTGATATTGAGCCAGACCTTATTACGATGTCAAAATCAATCGCAGCTGGGATGCCGATTAGTGCGGTAACTGGCAAAGCTGAAATAATGGAAGCGCCAAACCCAGGGGAAATTGGCGGAACATATGGTGGAAGCCCGTTAGGCTGTGTTGCAGCATTGGAAGTGATTAAGCTTCTTGAAGAAGATGGATTGATTGAGAGAGCAAATGAAGTAGGTGCCATTATTACAAATCGCTTTAAGGAAATGCAAACGAAATATGATGTGATTGGTGAAGTGCGCGGGCTTGGGGCAATGTGCGCAATGGAAATTGTAAAAGACCAAGATTCCAAGGAGCCAAACAAGGAACTAACAGGCAAAATTATTGCTGAATGTAACCGTAGAGGTGTCATTATTCTTGGTGCAGGCTTGTATGGAAATGTTATTCGGGTATTGAGCCCATTCGTTATTACAGACGACCAGCTGAATGAAGCTTTAGATGTGATTGAAGATGTCATACTCAACTTGAAATAGAAAGGGGCAGAAAGAATGGAAACGACTGTTGTGAAGAAAGATCTTTATATTGGCGGGACGTCAGTGGAGACGGCTAACTATACAGCGCTGTATTCGCCTTATTCAGAAGAGAAAATTGCTGATATTGCAGAGGCTACTGTGGCTGACGTTCATTATGCGATTGAAACGGCGTTGAAAGCACAGACTGTATTAAAGAAAATGCCTGCGCATAAGCGTGCTGTCATTTTAGAGAATATTGCAAGGTTAATGGATGAGCGGGCAGAGGAAGCTGCGAAAATTATTGCAACAGAAGCTTCAAAGCCGCTTAGCACAGCAAGAGGAGAAGTAGCACGTACGGTACAAACATACAAGTTTGCGGCTGAAGAAGCGAAGCGGATCAGTGGGGAAACAATCCCATTAGATGCTGCCCCAGGTGGAGAAAATCGAATTGCCTACACAGTTCGTGAGCCAATCGGGGTGGTGGCAGCAATAACGCCGTTTAATTTTCCAATGAATTTAGTCGCGCACAAAGTCGGTCCGGCGATTGCGGCTGGAAACCCGGTTGTACTGAAGCCTGCGGAGCAAACGCCGTTGTCATCTTTCTTTCTTGCGGAAATTGCAGAGGAAGCTGGATTGCCAGCTGGTTGCTTGAATGTCGTCACTGGTGAAGGAGCGGTTGTTGGGGAAGCGTTAGTTGTAGATGAGCGGGTAAAAGCTGTCACATTTACCGGAAGCCCAGAGGTTGGAATCGGAATCCGCAGCAAGGCAGGGTTAAAGAAAGTAACACTTGAATTAGGCTCGAATTCAGGTGTTATTGTAGATGAAAATGTCGATCTCGATAAGATGGTTCGGCGTGCTGTACTCGGATCGTTTGCCTTTCAAGGACAGGTTTGTATTTCTTTGCAACGAATTTATGTGCATGAAAACAGCTACGACGAGTTTGTAGAAAAGTTTGTTGCAGAAACGAAAAAGCTGAAAGTCGGCGACCCGCTTGACGAAGAGACTGAAGTAGCCGCGTTAATTTCGAAAAAAGATGTTGAGCGTACAATTGACTGGATTAAAGAAGCTGTTGAAAGTGGAGCAGAGCTTGCATGCGGCGGGACAGCAGAAGGAAATGTTTTGTCACCGACAGTTATTTTGCAAGCGGACCCGAACGTGAAAGTGTCATGTCAGGAAGTCTTCGCCCCAATTGTGATTATTAATAAAATTTCATCTGTGAAACAAGCAATTGACTATATGAATGACTCAAAGTATGGGTTGCAAGCAGGGATCTATACAAATGATATGAATGTAGGGTTTGACGCTGTTGATAATTTAGAAGTTGGCGGAGTACTTATTAATGATATCCCAACTTTCCGTGTTGACCATATGCCGTACGGCGGCGTTAAGCAAAGTGGAACGGGTAGAGAAGGCATCAAATATGCAATTGAAGAAATGACAGAAATGAAACTAGTCATTGTTAATCGCAATTAAATTATGAAAGAGATAAGCTGCTTCTGTTTAGAAGTGGCTTATTTTTTATGTTTGATCTTTCAAATATGAAATTAATTATTTCAAAGTTGAAATTATGGTTTTATTTTTGTTCTGTTTAGAAAAGTGAGAAAACTAAAAATGTTGCTAAAAAAATTTCCAACTTGGGCTATATACACGTTTATAAGTGTTTTAAATAATATTGGCACGCATATTGCATATTAAAAAAGTGAAAATTCAAAATTGCAAAAAGAGGTGAAGGTAATGGCTGAAAAGACTGAGCCAACAATCAGATATGAACATGGCGGAGATGAATTCGTGTTCGTAGAACTATCAGAGTCTATGACATTAGAAGCGATGTTCAAAGGAATGGCAATTACAAATAAACTATCAGAACAACAATTACCAGGCATCATTGATATATGTCCAGGAAATGCATCTTATATGATTCGTGTGAACCCAGATGTGCTTCATCCTAATGACCTTATTCAAGAGCTTAAAGAAATCGAAGCATCTCTTTCAGATTATGAAGACATTCAAATTCATTCAAGGCTTGTTGATGTGCCGGTGCTATTCGAAGACCCGTGGACACATGAAGCGCTAATGAGGTTTCGCGATAATCATCAAGACCCAGAATCAACAGATTTAGAATACTCCGCACGTATTAATGGCTTTGAATCGAAGGAAGCACTTATTCAAAATATAGTCGACTTTCCTTTTCTCGTCTCCATGCTAGGGTTTGTACCTGGTCTGCCTTTTACATTCCAATTAACCTCACAAGATAAGCAAATTGAGGTACCGAAATATGTGCGGCCTCGTACATTTACTCCTGAAAGGGCTTTCGGTTTTGGTGGAGCATTCGCCGTTATTTACCCAGTCCAAGGAGCGGGAGGGTACCAGTTATTTGGTACGGCAGCAGCGCCAATTCTTGATGTTGAACAGAAGCTTTCTGATTTCGAGGAATCAATGGTGTATTTCCGCCAAGGAGATATCTTAAGGTTCCGTGATATCTCAATGGAAGAGTATGAATCCATTCGAGCTGATGTTGAAGCAGGTACCTTCCAATACCATACGAAAGAGCTGACCTTTACACCAAAAGAAGTGATGAAGTCACCAGAAGAGTTTGCTGAGAAAGTAATGGGGAGGTTATACAATGCTTAAAGTTCGTGAACCGGGGCTTATGACGACTGTACAAGATAATGGACGAAATGGATATTATGCTGTAGGAATGCCTCCATCAGGGGCGATGGATAAGTATGCATTTAAGGTAGCAAACCTTTTGGTTGGAAATGATGAAAACGCTGCCGTTTTAGAGGCCACGTATTTAGGTCCTGCAATTGAATTTCAAGAAACGACAACCATTGCCATAACAGGTGGTGAAATTCCCCCGAAGATAAATGGTGAGCAAGTACCACTATGGCAGGCAATCGCTGTTCAACAAGGTGATGTCCTTTCGTTTGATTTTGTAAAAAGCGGTGCAAGAGTCTATATTGCTGTAGCTGGTGGAATTGACGTGCCAATCAAAATGGATTCACGCTCCACCTATACACTTTGTGGAATCGGCGGCTTCGAAGGACGTGCTCTCAAAGAAGGAGACATTCTTCATGTAGGAGATGCAACAAACCAGCAGCCTGCTTTGGATATCACATTAGCTGATGATTTAATTCCAACCTACACGAATGAACATGAAATTAGAGTGATAATGGGCTTGTGTAGCTATCGGTTAACCGAAGAAAGTAAGCAAAAGTTCTTTGACACGACATGGACGGTCACACCTGATGCAAACCGCGTTGGTTATCGTTTTAAAGGAGAACCGCTTGATTTCGTACCGAGAGAACAGCCTTTTGGTGCAGGAAGTGACCCGTCGAACGTTACTGATCTCGGCTATCCGATTGGTTCAATCCAAATTCCTGCAGGCATCGAACCAATTGCCTTACTGAATGATGCTGTAACAGGTGGCGGATATGCGACCATTGCAACCATTATCAGCATAGACCTTTTCAAAATGGGACAAATTAAATCAAATGAAAAGGTGCGTTTTATCCCTGTTACATTAGATGAAGCTTTAGAAGCGCGCAAAGAATTAGATATGCAATTAAATAAAGTAAAAGAAACAATTAATCGATAATGGAGGAATCAAAATGAGTGAGAAAAAAGCAATCGTATCAGCAATTCCAGGTGTATTTTATCGAAAGCCAAGTCCAGAAAAGGATGTCTATGTAAATGAAGGTGATGAAGTGAAAGAAGGGGATATCATCGGTTTAGTAGAGGTAATGAAAAATTTCTACGAAGTGAAAGCGTCCGATGATGGTATTGTAGAATCCTTTCAAGTCGAGAGTGAAGAAGTGGTTGAAGCTGGACAAGAAGTAGCGATTCTTAAAGTGAATAAATAGAAAAAATATTTTGGGGAGAGGATTTTTAGATGAGTTATTTCAAGAAGGTTTTAATTGCGAATCGAGGCGAAATTGCAAGGAGAATCATTAAGACATGTAAGGAGCTTAACATTAAGACAGTTGCTATCTATTCTGATGCAGACAAAGAAGCCCCTTTTGTAAAGGAAGCAGATGAAGCTGTCCATATTGGTCCATCTCAAGCAAAGCAAAGTTATTTGCAGGCTAATAAAGTAATTAGCGCCGCGAAAGAAACCGGTGCAGAAGCTATTCACCCAGGCTATGGCTTTCTCTCTGAAAATGAAAAATTTGCTAGAACGTGTACGGAAGAAGGGATTACATTTATCGGGCCATCTCCAGAAGTGATTAGCTTGATGGGAAGCAAGATTGAAGCTAGAAAACAAATGGAGGCAGCTGATGTACCTGTTGTTCCTGGTTGGAGCGGTAAGATTGAAACAGAAGAACAGGCAATTGAAATTGCTGAGGATTTAGGTTATCCCGTTATGCTGAAAGCAAGTGCAGGCGGCGGTGGAATTGGTATGGAGCTTGTGAAAAACGATGAGGAGTTACGTAAAGTCTTCTCATCAACGATGCAGAAAGCGGATTCTTTCTTCGGAGATGGGAGCTTGTTCTTAGAAAAATGGATTGATAACCCACGTCACATAGAGGTTCAAGTGGCATGTGATAAACATGGAAATGCAGTCCATTTGTTTGAACGTGAATGCTCCATTCAACGCCGAAACCAGAAAATTGTTGAAGAAAGTCCGTCACCATTTTTAGATGAAGAGCTGCGTGAGCAATTATGTGAAACGGCAGTCCGTGGAGCGGCTAACATTAACTATACAAATGTCGGGACAATGGAGTTTATTTTTGACGACAATCACAACTTCTATTTCTTAGAAATGAATACTCGTCTTCAAGTTGAGCACCCAGTAACAGAACAAGTAACAGGAATTGATCTTGTGGAATGGCAGCTGAAAATCGCTGCTGGAGAGAAGCTTGATGTTGAACAAGAAGATATTAAGAAGCATGGTCATTCACTAGAAGTAAGGTTATATGCTGAAGATCCAGTGACATTCTTCCCGTCCCCTGGAACTGTGAACACGTTAGAACTGCCTAGTGAAAAGATCCGCCTCGACTTTGCGATTGAACAAGGAAGTGTTGTATCCCCATTCTATGACCCAATGGTAGGTAAGATTATTTCTGAAGGGAAAACACGAGCAGAAGCGATTCAAAATATGGAAGAAGCTTTGAATAAGGTAAAGGTCGAAGGGATTACGACAAATCTTGATTTGTTAAAAGAAATTGTTATAGATGATGATTTTAATAAAGGGCAATTCACGACGAAGTGGATTGAGAATCGTTCAAAACGAAATGCAACAGTTTAATAGAGTGAAGGAGGTATAAGGGAGATGAAGATTGATTTAAATTGTGATATGGGCGAAAGCTTTGCACTGTATGAAATGGGCAATGATGAAGAAATGATGAAGTATATTACGTCAGCTAACATTGCTTGCGGTTATCATGCTGGTGATCCACACACAATAAGAAAAACCGTGGCATTAGCAAAAGAATATGATGTTGGAATTGGAGCACACCCCGCGTTTCCTGATTTAATGGGGTTTGGCAGAAGGTATATGAATGCAACACCAGAGGAGATTAAAGACTATATTACGTATCAGCTTGGAGCCTTAAGAGAATTTGCTAAATTATATGATACGGATATTCAACACTGTAAGCCTCATGGCGCCCTCTATATGATGGCAATGGAGGATGAAAAGATTGCAAGAGCGATTTTAGAAGGGTTATATAAGGTTGACCCGCGGATGATTGTGTTTGCGATGAATAACTCAGCAGTTGAAGCAGTAGGCAAACAAATGGGAATGAGAATTGCGAAAGAGGTATACTCAGACAGGGAGCATACAGCAACGGGTTCAATTGTTTTAACGAGAAAAGGCTCGGCGATTGCAGATTATGAACAGATGGCAAACAGGGTTGTTCGAATGGTGAAAGAAGGAAAAGTGAAGGCACATACTGGCGAAGACGCAGACATTGTAGCTGAAACAGTATGTATTCACGGAGATACACCAGGTGCGCCCGAGTTAGCAAAAGCAATCACAGACGCATTAAAGAAGAACGACATTCAGATTACTTCAATTAAAGAAATGATCTAACCACAATTTCTTTTGCTACAATGCCCCTATGAGCAGGCAGTTTATACAGAGGCTGCTTGCTCCATTTTCACTACAATAAATAACGACATAGAAAAACTAATAACAACACAAGGGGGGCTTCAATTGATCTTGTGGGGAGACATTCTACAGCCAATCCCATTAAAGCTAAGTAAAAACAGTACAATAGAAGAGGCTTTAACACTATTCAAAGAAAACCATTGTGAGCTTGGGTTTGTCTATGAAGATAATGAAGTACTCGGATATGTAGATTACAATGCAATTATTGAGCAACTAGTAGATACGAAGTCATGGCAACAAACGATTCAATATAAAGATGATATTTTGAAAGTACCGAATCACTCCCCAGTCGAATTTTATTTCAACTCTTCTGTCTATTTAGGAGAAGCATCAGGAGAATATTCAGGATATATTACACAAACGGACGCCCTTAATAAAGTAAATGAATTAAAACTTCTACAAATCAACAAAAGTATCGATAGTGCTGAGATCGGAATTATTACAATGGATTGTGATTACCAAGTAACATTTATGAATGGTACGGCAGAAAATATTATTGGCTTGTCCCGCTCTTTCTTAATTCACCGCAATTATCGACAATTGATCCGTATGGATGAGGATATAAGCAAGGTTTTGAATGGTCAACAGTTGATGAATGTCAGGACTCAATTTAATTTCAAAGTGATGAATGGTCACCTGTCCCCTATTTATGAAAAAGGAAAAGTTATTGGTATTGTTCATATTTTTCATCTACAGAAGCAATTAGAAGAAACGGCGAAGGAATTAGAATTCGTTAGAGAGTTAAATGAGGATTTAAAGGCTATTTACTCCGCTTCTAATGAGCAGATTCTTGTCATCGACCGTTCTGGAGAGATTAAACGGTTAGCTGGTACATTTCTTCATAAATTTTGGGGAGAACAGAATGAGAAAGATATTGTTGGTGTGAATGTCTACGACCTTGAACAAGCTGGAATCTTTAGTCCGAACATTTTTGAGATGTGTTTGCAGGAGAAGAAGAAAGTGTCTCTTGTCCAGCATACAACAAAAGGGAACCGAGTTTGGTCAACAGCAACACCAATTTTTGATGAACAAAATATCAAGAAGGTAGTCATTATTTCACGGGATATTACATCATTAGATCGATTGAAAGAAAAGTTAGGTGCAGAGAGTCCAGTAGAAGATGCTACTGCAAGAGAGGAAC